>NZ_JAAKUB010000015.1:0-114720 GCF_049174935.1 Aeromonas sp. 600886
TGTTCGTTTCACACCTTGTCCCATCGGGTTCTCCATGTATTGGGGGGAAAGGTGTAAACCATATTCAGGACGGGACAGAGGCATAAAAAAGAGCGCAGATGCGCTCTTTTTTGATCCTGCTATTCAGCAGCGGGATTAGGGCAGCTTAGAAGCTGTCACCCAGGCCGGTACCGGCATCTTTCTTGGCAATCAGTTCAATCTTGTAACCGTCCGGATCTTCGACGAAGGCGATGACGGTGGTGCCGCCTTTGACCGGGCCCGGCTCACGAGTGATCTTGGCACCGGCGGCGCGCAGTGCTTCGCAGGTGGCATAGATGTCGTCCGCTTCCAGCGCGATGTGGCCGTAGGCAGAGCCCAGTTCGTACTCGCTCACCCCCCAGTTGTAGGTCAGCTCGATCACCGCTTCATCCTTCTCGTCACCGTAGCCGACAAAGGCCAGGGTGTACTTGTACTCGCTGTTCTCGCTCTTGCGCAGCAGCTTCATGCCGAGGACGCGGGTGTAGAAGTCGATGGAGCGTTGCAGATCGCCGACACGCAGCATGGTATGCAGAATTCTCATTGCTCAGTTCTCCGGGTTGGTGATGTGTACTGCTTTCAATCTCGGTTGCGAGGCTATCAGCTTTCTGGATAGACCTTCTCTTTGTATTCGCACAAGTCCTCGATGATACAGGAACCACAACGGGGCTTGCGAGCCAGACAGGTGTAACGCCCGTGCAGGATCAGCCAGTGGTGGACATCCAGCTTGAACTCGGCGGGTACCACTTTGAGCAGCTTCTCCTCCACCTGATCCACGTTCTTGCCTACCGCAAAGCCGGTGCGGTTCGATACCCGGAAGATATGGGTATCGACGGCGATAGTGGGCCAGCCAAAGGCGGTGTTGAGCACCACGTTGGCGGTCTTGCGGCCGACGCCGGGCAGGGCTTCCAGCGCTTCGCGGTTCTCTGGCACCTCGCCTCCGTGGCGCTCCAGCAAGATGGCGCAGGTCTTGATGACGTTCTCGGCCTTGGTATTGAACAGGCCAATGGTCTTGATGTACTCCTTGAGCCCGTCCACCCCGAGATCCAGCATTGCTTGCGGGGTGTTGGCCACCGGATAGAGTTTGTCGGTCGCCTTGTTGACGCTGACATCGGTTGCCTGCGCCGAGAGCAGCACGGCGATCAACAGCTCGAATGGCGAGTTGAAATTGAGCTCTGTGGTGGGGTGGGGGTTGTTTTCCCGCAGTCGCTCGAGGATCTCTCTGCGTTTCTGGTTATTCATGCCTTGCGTCCGATCATAGTTCGGTCGCCCGGACGCGAGCCGGGGCAACGTTGCAGTGGGCCACTGTGGATGCTTGTTTGCGGTCCCGCCAGTCGTTGATGGCGTTCTTGGCGGCGATCAGCAGTCCCAGCCCGATAAAACCGCCCGGCGGCAAAATCGCCAGCAGCAGACTGGCATCGGCGTGGAACAGCTCGATGCGCAGGGATTTGGCCCACTCGCCCAGCAGCAGCTCGGCGCCATCAAACAGGGTGCCCATGCCGATGATCTCGCGCATGCCGCCCAGTACCAGCAGCACCAGGGTAAAACCAAGGCCCATCATCAGGCCGTCGAGGGCCGCCAGCAGCGGCGGATTCTTGGAGGCATACGCCTCGGCGCGGCCGATGATGACGCAGTTGGTGACGATGAGGGCGATAAAGATGCCGAGTGCCTGATAGAGGCCATAGGTGTAGGCGTTCATCAGCAGCTGCACGCTGGTCACCAGCGAGGCGATGATCATCACGTAGACCGGGATGCGAATATCCTTCGGCACCCAGTTGCGCACCAGCGAGACAGCGAGGTTGGAGCAGACCAGCACCGCCATGGTGGCAAGGCCCAGCCCCAGCGCATTGGTAAAGGTGGAGGAGACGGCGAGGGTCGGGCAGAGCCCCAGCACCTGCACCAGCGAGGGGTTGTTCTTCCACAGCCCCTGACTCATCAGCTCCTTGAGCTCGCCCTTGCGGCTTTCCAGCTCGGCAATCGGGGTTGTGCCCGTTTCAATCTGTTCCATCTGGTTCATGATGGCTCGACTCCGTTAGTTCGCCGCCGGACAAGCCGGGGCGTTGCTGAGCAGTTCCGGGTGCTCGTGCTGCAGTTTCAGCAGGTTTTTCACCGCCTTGACCACGGCACGGGGGGTGATGGTGGCACCGGTAAAGGCATCGAACTCGCCGCCATCCTTCTTCACTGCCCACTCCGATTCATTGTCGGCGGTCAGGGATTTTCCGGTAAAGCTGTTGATCCAGTTCGATTTTTTCAGCTCGATCTTGTCACCAAGGCCTGGGGTCTCGTTGTGAGCGAGCACTCGCACCGCACTGACGGTGCCCTTGGCATCAAAGCCCGCCACGATGCGGATCGCCCCGCTGTAGCCATCCGGCGCGATCGCCTCCAGCGCATAGCCGGTCACCACGCCATTTTTGCTGGCGGTATAGAGGGCTTGCGGCTGATCGCTGCCCAGATACTTCCTGCTGGTCACCAGCTTGCAGCTGGTCACCAGATCGTTGTCATAGCTGCCGGCAGGCAGCAGCGCCTCCAGCGTCTGCAACTTCTCCAGCTGCTGCTGGTGGGCGATCTTGTCCTTGGTCAACTCGTTGGTCAGCACCACCAGTGCGGTGCAGCCCAGCGCGAACATGGCCAGGATCAGGCCGTTCTTGCGCATGCTCTTTAACATGTCCGGGCTCCGTCAGCTGTGATGGGAAAAGAGGGCAGAAACATCATTGGCGACGGGCTCCATACACTTTCGGGCGAGTCAGGCTGTCGATAAAGGGTACGCAAAGGTTGGCCAGCAGCACGGCGAAGGCGAAGGCATCCGGGTAGCCGCCAAAGCGGCGAATGATGTAGACCAGCACCCCGATCAGCACGCCATAGACCAAGCGGCCGCGCGGCGTGGTGCAGGCACTGACCGGATCGGTGGCGATAAAGAAGGCCCCCAGCATAGTCGCGCCGCTAAAGAGGTGGAACATCGGCGTGGCGGTGGCATCCGGGCTCATCAGGTAGCCGAGGGTCGCTGCCGCCAGCAGGGCACCGAGAATGGCGGTGGGAATGCGCCAGTTGATCACCTTCTGTTGCAGCAGGAAGAGGCCGCCCAGCAGATAGCCGAGGTTGACCCAGCTCCAGCCGATGCCGCCCCAACCCTCGAACAGCGGGCCGCTCAGGATCTCGCCGGTGGTGAGCCCCTGAGTCAGGCCTGTTTTCAGGGTATCGAGGGGGGTCGCCATGGTGAGACCATCCACCCCCTGCTTGAGCTGGGTCATGCTGTAGCCGTCGAGACTAAAGCCGGTGAAGATCACCGACGCCGCATCACCAAAGCCGAGGCTGTAGGCGCGCACGCTCTCCGGTGGCAGCCAGCTGGTCATCTGCACCGGGAAGGAGACCAGCAGCAGCACATAGGCGACCATGGCCGGGTTGAACAGGTTCTGACCCAGTCCGCCGTAAAGGTGTTTGGCGACGATGATCGCAAAGGCTGTGCCCACTACCAGCATCCACCACGGCAGCAGCGGCGGCAGGGAGAGACCGATCAGCACGGCGGTGAGCGCCGCACTGCCATCCATCAGGGCTGGCTTGATGGCGCGGCCACGGAGCTTGAGCACCAGCGCCTCGCACAGCAGCGCGGTCACCAACGCCAGCAGGATCTGGATAAAGGAGCCCCAGCCGAAGAACCAAGTCTGGGCCAGCAAGCCCGGCACGCAGGCCAGGATCACCAGCAGCATCAGGGTTCGGGTCTGTTTGCGGTTATGGGCAAACGGCGCAGTCGCAATATTGAACATGAGTCTGTCGATTACCTTGTGGTTGTTCGGTCGGCTGACGGGGCATCTTCAGCGGCTGTCTCTGCGGCTCTGGCTGCCTCGGCCGCCAGCTTCTTCGCCTTGGCGCGGGCCACTGCGGCTGCAATGGCCGCTTTTTTCGGATCAACCGGGGCGTCAGCCACAGGGGCGCTCGCTTCAGGAGCCTCTGTGACGGCAAGTGGTTGCTCACTGCTGGCGGCATTGCTTTGCATCGGCTCGGCCGGTGCGCGCTCACCCTCAGTTCCGGCTCTATCTACCTGAGTACCGGCACTTTCTACCTCAGCACCGGCATTTTCTACCTCAGCATTGGTACTTGCGCTCTGCTGGGCCAGTTTTTTGGCCTTGGCACGGGCGATGGCAGCGGCGATAGCGGCCTTCTTGGGATCGACCGCTTCGCTTGCTGCCGTATCGCTGTGGCTGGTGGTTACTTCGCTCTTGGCTACCTCCACGTCGCGGGTCTGTGCGCTGGCAGTAGGCTCACTCTGCGCATCTTCAGCACCGGCACTTTCGCCCTGCTGGGCCAGCTTTTTGGCCTTGGCACGGGCGATGGCAGCAGCAATTGCCGCCTTCTTGGGATCGACCGCTTCGCTGACAGCAGATGGCGCATCGCTTTGGGTTGCTGCCGTTTCGCTGGTGCCTGCGTTTGCAGTCAGATCGCCCTCAGCGCTGTCACCCTGCTGGGCCGCCTTTTTGGCCTTGGCACGAGCTATGGCGGCAGCAATTGCAGCTTTTTTGGGATCGACAGGGGCATCATTTTGCGTGTTGACCTCGGCTGCCGTGCCGTTGGCAGCGCTTACCGGTTCACCATTCGCCTCGGCCTTTTTGGCTTTGGCACGGGCAATGGCGGCGGCAATTGCTGCCTTTTTCGGATCAACCTCTGCCTTTTGCTGATCAGCATCTACCGCAGGCGCAGCAATGGCTTCGGCAGTCACAGGCTCGGCGCTATCGCTAGCCTGAGCCGCTTTCTTGGCCTTGGCGCGGGCCAGTGCGGCGGCGATGGCCGCTTTCTTGGGATCGCTGACGAGGTCAACCGCCTCGGCGGGTTGCGCCGCAGCGGCAGTGTCGCTGTTTGCGCTCTCTGCCAGCTTGGCGGCGCGGCGCGCCTCCGCTTCCCGTTTACGGGCTTCGCGGGCGGCAATCACGGCGCTGTTGTCAGGCAAGCCCTCGGCGGTGGCGGCAATGGCTGTGATGGGGGCATCCTGCTTGGCCTTGATGCGGGCCAGTGCCGCTGCCACCGGATCTTCGCCGCCTGCGGCCGTCATGGTCTGACGGCGCTGGGCGGCGGCTTCGGCATGGCGCGCTTCGCGGGCTGCTTTCTCCCGCTCGAAACGGGCCTGCTTGGCTTCGAATCGCTGCTTGGCGCGTTCGGCTTTTTCGGCCTCGGCACGGGCTTCGCGAATGTCGTCTTTGGCGATCTTGTAGTACTGCACCAGCGGGATCTCGCTCGGGCAGACCCAGGCGCAGGCGCCGCACTCGATGCAGTCCATCAGGTTGAGCTTCTCGGCCTTGTCATACTCCTTGGCCCGGCTGTACCAGTAGAGCTCTTGCGGCAGCAGAGTGGCCGGGCAGGCATCGGCACAGGCGCTGCAACGGATGCAGGGCTGCTCCGGGCCGGGGGCGGGCAGTTCGGCCTGCGTCGGCGCCAGCAGGCAGTTGGTGGCCTTGACCACAGGCACCATGGCGTGGGGCAGGGTAAAGCCCATCATGGGGCCACCCATGATCACCCGCTGCTCCGCTTCCGGTTGCAGCTCGAAACGCTGCAACAGCCAGCGTACCGGCGTACCGAGGCGCACCCAGGCGTTGCCGGGCTGCTTGAAGCTATCGCCGGTGAGGGTGACGATCCGCTCGATCAGCGGTTCGCCGTCGATAATGGCACGCTTGATGGCAAACACGGTGGCGACGTTGAGCACCATGATGCCGATATCGACCGCGCGGCCCCCCTTGGGCACCTGACGGCCGGTGAGCAGCTCGATGGTCTGCTTGGCTCCGCCCGAGGGGTACTTGGTCGGTACCGTCTTGACCAGCACATCCTCATCGGTGGCGTGGCGGGTCAGTTGCTCGATCGCCTCGGGCTTGTTGTCTTCCACCCCGATCAGGGTGAGTTTCGGTTTGAGCAGGTGCTTGAGCACCCGGATGCCATCCATGATCTCGTCGGCATACTGCTGCATCAACCTATCGTCGGTGGTGATATAGGGTTCGCACTCCAGCCCGTTGACGATCAGGATCTCGGTGAGCTGGCCGCGGCCATCTAGCTTGCTGTGGGTGGGGAATACGGCGCCGCCAAGGCCCGCGACCCCTGCCTGCTGGATGCGTTCGAGCAGCTCGCCCCGCTCCAGATTCCAGTAATCGGCTTTGCCATTGCGCTCGCCCCACTTATCCTCACCATCGGGGGTGAGAATGACGCAGAGATCGCCGAGTCCGGAGGGGTGGGCAACCGTGTGGTTGCCAATCTCGGTGATGGTGCCCGAGGTGGAGGCATGGACAGGGACGACCCGCCCCTTGGCATAACGGGTCAGCGGCTGCCCTTTTTTGACCTTGTCGCCCACCTGCACCAGCAGATCGCCGGCGGGGCCTGCGTGTTGGCGTAGCGGAATAATGAGGCGTGGCGGCAGACCGGCGTCTACCACCGGGCTCTGGCTTGATTGCAGCTTGTTGTCGGCGGGGTGAATGCCACCGTGAAAGTCCCAGAGCGTGCCGGCTTTGATACGTTCGAGTAAGGAATGCATGGTTGCTCCGCTGTTTATTCCACTATCTTGACCGGAATCTTGCCCGGAACATGCACGTTATTGAGATCCCACTTCCAGTTATCGACCGTGGTGGGCACCGGGATCATCTCGATGCAGTCGGTCGGGCAGGGATCGACACAGAGATCGCAACCGGTGCACTCGTTGGCAATCACGGTATGCATCGCCTTGGTAGCGCCGACGATGGCATCCACCGGGCAGGCCTGAATGCACTTGGTGCAGCCGATGCACTGATCTTCGTGGATAAAGGCGACCTTTTTGACTGGCACTGCGGCCTCGTCACTGTCCCCCAGCGGCTGGGGTTCGACCCCCATCAGATCGGCAATTTTGCGCATGGTGGCCTCGCCACCGGGTACGCACTTGTTGATCTGATCGCCGTTGGCGAGCGCCTCGGCGTAGGGTTTGCAGCCGGGATAGCCGCACTGGCCACACTGGGTCTGGGGCAGCAGGGCATCGAGCTGATCGACGATGGGGTCTGCTTCCACATGAAACTTGACGGCGGCAAAGCCCAGGATAATCCCGAACGCCAGCGCCAGCAGGGTGAGCACCAGAATGGCAAAGAGAATATGGATCATGGTTATATCTTGATAAGGCCGGTAAAGCCCATAAAGGCCAGCGACATCAGACCGGCGGTGATCATGGCAATCGACACCCCGCGAAACGGGGCGGGCACATCGGCGGCGACCAGACGCTCGCGCATGGCGGCAAACAGGATCAACACCAGCGAGAAGCCGGTGGCGGCGCCAAAGCCGTAGATCACGCTCTGGATAAAGTCGTGTCGCTCATTGATGCTGAGCAGCGCCACCCCGAGCACCGCACAGTTGGTGGTGATGAGGGGCAGGAAGATCCCCAGTAGGCGATAGAGGGTCGGGCTGCTCTTGCGCACCACCATCTCGGTAAACTGCACCACCACGGCGATCACCAGAATAAAGGCGAGGGTGCGCAGATAGGCGATATCCAGCGGCAGCAGGATATAGTGCTCCACCAGATAGGAGCTGGCACTGGCGAGGGTCATCACGAAGGTGGTCGCCAGCCCCATGCCGATGGCGGTTTCCAGCTTGCCGGAGACCCCCATAAAGGGACAGAGGCCGAGGAATTTCACCAGCACGAAGTTGTTAACCAGCACGGTGCCGATCAATAAAAGCAGGTACTCAGTCATCAATTACCGTCACTGAAAGTCGGGTTATCGGGGTTTGAAGGCGGGCGGTATTATCTGACGTTAGGGCCAGTTAAACAACCGCAAGGCCGCATGGTTATTATGCAACTGGATAATTTAGCCGGGGTTTTGGGCAAGAATCCGGTGGGTTTTGCGTCATCTTCCCACCGGGTGAGAAGCCTTACTAACCAACAGCCAGTTTGGCGGCCTCTTTCCACATAAATGGCGGCATCGGAGTAGTGAGACGCCATTTAATGTTCATCGGTTGGCTGCCAGTGTGGGATACGTACTCCACCTCACCAAAGTTCACAAAGCCAAGGGTGCGGCCAAATTCATCTTTGCTCTGCTCACGAACGAGCAGAAACAAGCGCTTACCTTCTGCTCTGTGGTTTATGTAACTCAGCCCCTTACCCCGTTCTGGGCGAGCGCTGTTTTGGCTCTGCCAATGAAACAGCGACTCGTTGATGGCGTAGTCGTGATAACGGGTAGTGGGGGAGAAGTGCTGTTCCGTTTTGTTCAAGGTCACGAACAGCAACTCGATATTTTGCTCTGCGATGACATAGACCCCTTCGCGAGCCGTGGGTTGCTGCGCGAAGGTGGTCGCGCCAAAGCCAACCAGCACCTGCTCTCTGGCATAGCGAGCATGCAGTTGCAGCGGATTACCGGGAAGGTTTGGCATGGCGCTTTGTTCGTGTTGCACCCGGTTGAGCAGCATGGGCAACAGATCTGCCAGCTCGGCCCTTAACTCTGGTTGATTGAGTTGTTTCAGGCTGTGCGCCAAGGAGCTAAAGCCTGCATTGGGGCCGCTCTGTTGCCAGAAGTCGTAATGGCACATCAAGGCCATACGTTCATCGTGTTCGGCCGTTAAGGTAAAGGCGTCTGCCACCAAGGTTTGTAAGAATTTCAAGTAATGGAGCGCATCGCAGCCCAATAGCCGGGTTTTGATGGCCCGGGTGTAGAGGGTCGACAGCTTCTCATCGCTCATTTCAGAAATGGTATGGTTGCTAGCCTGTTTGACCAAGGCGCTCCAGTTACCGCGCTTGTAGATCTCCTCAAGGCTGATGTGAGGGTAGAACTTCAAAAAGTTCGCCAGCGTCAGTGGTAAATCACAGTCCTGTGAGAAACGGCGGATCAGGCCCATGAGGCGTGAGGTATTGAGGGTCGCCTTCTTGATATTGCTCAGAATTAACTCTTGGGTCTGTTTTGAGAGTTCGATGCGGCAGCCCAAGGGGGCGTGAGGGAAGCCCTGTTTGATCTCGTGGCTGATCGCCTTATTAGTTTTACCCACCAGTGCCCGGAATTTCTGGGCAAAGTCATACTCAGCACGGGCATTGCCAACAAAGTCCAACACGGTGCAGCACTCTTTATCGCTCGCCAGCCGCAGGCCGCGCCCTAATTGCTGCAAGAAGATAGTGAGGCTTTCCGTTGGTCGTAAAAATAGCAAGGTATCGACTTCCGGGATATCAACCCCTTCGTTGAAGATATCCACCACGCAGAGAATATTGATAACGCCGGTACGCAAATCTTGTTGTTTGCTATACCGTTCTTCTCGGTTATCGCTGGTGAGAATATCAGCCTTGATGCCCTTCAATAAAAAGGCCTTGCGCATAAAATCGGCATGTTCACGGCTCACACAAAATGCCAGCGCTTTTATCTTGGTAATATCGGTGACGATCTCATTGAGGCTCTGGACTATTTTCTGTACCCGCTGCTGGTTATGGGTATAGATATTGGTGAGTTCAGTGATGTCATAACGGCCATTTTTCCAAGCCACTTGGCGCAAGTCAGTATCATCATCGATACCAAAATATTGGAACGGACAGAGATGGCGACGATTGATGGCCTCGGGCAAGCGGATCTCTGCTGCGATGACACCACAAAAGTCGGCAAGAATATCACCGCCATCATGGCGCTCTGGCGTTGCGGTTAATCCCAACAGAATGTGAGGTTCAAAGGCGGCGAGCAGACCGCGATAACTGGCCGCCGCAATATGGTGAACCTCATCAATGACGATGTAATCGAAATAATCTGGGCTAAGAGGTAAATTAGCCAGCTGGTTATTCAAGGATTGCACCGAGGCAAATAGTTGACGGTAGTGGGTTGGCACGGCGCCGCCGACTAAGAGTTCGCCAAAATTGGATTGCTTGAGCACACCGCGGTACGAGGCTAATGCTTGGCGCAAGATCTCCTCTTTGTGGGCGACAAACAGGAACTTGGCATCGGGTTTGGTTTTCAGAAAACGCGCAAAATCAAAAGCGGAGATCAGGGTTTTCCCTGTACCGGTGGCCGCAACCACCAAGTTACGGAAGCGCTGGTGTAAAGCGCGCTCCATCGCCAATTGTTCAAGGATCTCCAGTTGATGGGGAAACGGCGTGATATCAAAGAAATAGGCAGGGCTATTTTTGTCCCCATCCCCACGGGCCTCTTGCAGTGCATGCTGCAATTTTGTACGGTTTTCGAGCTTGCCATCAAACAGCTCAAAATCATCGGATTCCCAATAGGTTTCAAAGGTACTCAGGGATTTCTCGATAATATGAGGGATCTCTTGCGAGGTGATTTTTAGGTTCCACTCCAAGCCGCTGGTGAGGGCAGAGTGAGAGAGATTGGAGGAACCTATATAGCCGGTATGAAAGCCGGTATTTCGGCAAAAGAGATAGCTCTTGGCATGCAACCGCTCGCGCTGGGTGTTATAGCTGAGTTTGACTTCGGTATTTGGGAGGCTGGCTAAAAATTCAACTGCCTTGGCATCGGTCGCCCCCATATAAGAGGTAGTAATTACTTTTAATTGGCGGCCGCTGTGAGTGAACTCTTCCAGCTCATGACGGAAAATCCGGATACCTGCCCATTTGATAAATGAGACCAGCCAGCAGATGCTATCTGCCGATAAAATTTCCCGTTTAATCTCCGACTCCATCGACAAACCCGCATTGCTGCCACAAAACAGTTCGCTCTGAGTGAGACCTGTCAGAGGGAAAATATCCTCGGCATATTGCTTTAAATTGGCGGAGATGGGGTTATCCAACTGGTAGAGTGCTGTCAGAATTTTTCCCTGACTATCGATGAGGTTCTCGCCAATAAAGTCTGGGTCTTGGGTGCGATCCTTTAGCCAAAGCAATAACTGGTTAGCCAGCTCAATCTGCCGTTGCAGCTGATCCTCTCCAGTTACCGAGCCCACCGCATATTCCAAAACCCGGCTCAGAAATCTGGATAACCAAACTGCCGCTTCGGCAGGCTCAAGTTGGCGTTCCCCCACGTAAAAGCGCTCGCGGTCGAGTCGAGATGTCAGCAGTTGAGTAATGAGCTGTTCATAAATACCGCATTGTTGCATCGCACTTTAGCCTTGAGCGTTGTACATGAGGGTGGCGAGAAGAGTATCATTTTTTCCAACCAAATCAGTAAGCTGTTGTCGTCTGTTGCTCGTTTGAAAATCGCTCCGGTTTTCGTGATACAGCCCGACAGTGACAACCACAGGGAGGTGGTGATGGATCCGGTTTCCTATCTTTTTTCGGCTTATCTCAATCTGGTACAGCAGCAGGTTGCGGATATCTATGGCACTGAGGCCAAGACGCTGGTGGTGCAGTATGAAGGGGAGTCGGTTCCGTTCTCTTTTCAGCTGTGGCAGATCCAGCAGCCGAGCGTTTGTCGTCCCTACCAGCAGGATGTGCGGCGTTTTAGCCAGTGCACGGTCAAGGCGTCCGCCCTTTTTCACAAGCTGTGTGATGACTTGACCCGGCAGGATGACAGCAGCTGGCAACTGCCCAAATTTCGCACCATGTATTGCTCGGCAGCCGTCAGTTATCGGCCCCTTATCGCCGAAATAGGGGATGCCAAACAGAGTCCGGCCAAGCTGGCAGAGCGGGCTTGCAATCAGGCGATTCTGGCGGCGATGGATAGCGAAGATGAGACCCTGCAGGCCCAGCGGAATAAAGCGTGCGCAGCGGTGCAGTAACGCGAATTTATTTGACCAGATCATTTGCGTTCTCTTTGCGCGCCACGGCACACATGGGCTCTCTCTTGCCGGGTAAGATGGGGTTGCCCGCCGTGGCGACGACAGTCGGATGCTTGCGGGCAGATGCCGGTCACATCAGCCATATCACCACCAGGAGGTAACCATGATCAGCCATATCGACCATCTGGTATTGACGGTCAGTGATATCGAGCGCGCCGTGGCGTTTTACAGTTCGGTGCTCAATATGGAGGCCATCACCTTCGGTGCGGGGCGCCGGGCTGTGGGGTTTGGCAACCAGAAGATCAATCTGCAACTGCTGGGGCAGGAGCCGCGCAATCGGGCGCAGGTGGGGTCGGGGGATGTCTGCCTTATCACCCGCTGGCCGCTGGAGCAGGTGATGGCCCAGCTGGCCTGCCACGGGGTGGAGATTGTCGAGGGGCCGGTGACCAAAAGCGGTGCCTGCGGGCCGATAGAATCCATCTACTTCCTCGACCCTGACCAGAACCTGATAGAAGTGAGCATCTATCCCTGACAGGGTTGGCGCGGCGCCTGACGGTGCAACACCTATCAGAATCACTCTACTTCCTCGACCCGGATCAGAACCTGATAGAAGTCAGCATCTATCCCTGAGCCCACCAAGCCATCACTCCCATCGCCATCAGCAATAGAAAGGGGCCGTCAATTGACGGCCCCTTTCTCGTATCGCTATCGCGCCAAGCACGTCGGCCGCTTGGCCGATGTGGCAGAGACGCCCTAGAAAGGCGCGCTGCTCTCGTCGCTCTCCTGTAAAAACTGCTCCAGCTCGGCCTGATAGGCCGCATCAGGTTGACCACTGCTGGCAGGAGTTACGGCGGCAGGGCTGGTAACGGGAGGAGCGGTGAGGGTCTCCATTACCCGCTGCTGCAGATAGGGGGAGAAGGGGTTGGAGGAGGTGCGGGTGAGGGCGCCGGGGTTGACGATCAGCACGCCGCGCTCGCCACGCAGGGCCAGACCGCCGAGATTGATGCCGTATTGCTCCCGCTGCTCCGGGCGTGCCGCCATGCCATAGAGGGGGTCGTCCATCGGGAAGGGGAGCGCCACATGGGAGAGGGAGTAGATCTCTTTGGGATAGTCGATGCCCAGCGGGTGGAGCTGCTCAGGCTGGTCGGCGCTGGCCAGCGTTCTGGCCTGGGTTGCGGGGGAGGTTGGCTCGACATTGCCCACCACGGTGAGGCGATAGTGCCCGGGGGCGTTTGGCAGCAAGCGGTGCAGCGCCAGCTCGGAGGCCGAGCTCATCAGCGGGCCAAACAGGGTGCTGCGGTTGATATCAAACAGCACCAGTTCGCTGCCGTTGGCCGGCAGGTAATGGTAGAGATCGGCAATGATGGAGCGGGTGCTGACGGTGTAGTCCATCACCGACTGGAAGGTGAGGGCGGGGGGAAACGCCGCCAGCTCGCCACTGGCGGCCAGCTGGCGCACCTGCTGCTGGATGGCGTGGGTCAGGCGATAGGACTGGCGCGCGCCGTTGACCGGAAACGAGTTGTACTTGAACGGGTTGAGCTCCGGCATGGTGTCGAGCCAGGCGGCGTTGGCAAAGGCGGGCAGCAGGGCAGGCACGGCCTTGATCCCGGCGAAGCGGGCAAAGCGGGTCACCCCGATCATCGGGGAGATCAGCACCAGCCGATCCGGTTTTGCCAGTGCGCCGCTCGGGTCGGCCAGTGCATCGAGCGCATATTTCACCGCCAGCGCGCCGCCGTTGGAAAAGCCCACCAGATGCAGCGGCCGCTTGCCCGGCGCCAGCAATCTGGCCTCCCGCACCGCCAGTCGGGTGGCGGCCAGCCAGGTCTCCCAATCCACATCCACGAGGCCAGCGGGCACAGTGCCGTGGCCGGGGAGCCTCAGCCCCAGCGCGATAAAGCCCTGCTGCTGATAGCGTCTGGCCAGATGGCGCAGGCTGTAGGGGGAGTCGGTCAGGCCGTGCAGCAGCACCGCTACCCCTTTGACTTCCCCCTCGGGGCGCAGCAGGTAGGAGCGGTTCCAGTTCTGCTGAAAGCGGGCGGGATTGATGGGGGCGTCCTGATAGTAGCGATTGCTGGCCAGTTGCTGCTCCGGCGGTGTCTTGGCTACTACCTCGGTGGCCACCAGCTCGAACAGCTCTGCTTCGCGGGCCAGATAGGCTTGCCAGTCGCTGCGATCGAGCTCATCGGCACTGAGTTCGGGGGGCACCACTGTGTGCCACAGCTGCAGCGGCGCTGCCTGCCAGGCGAAGTAGGCGATCACCGCCCATGCGGTCAGCAACAGCAGCAACAGGGTCAGCAGAGCACGGCGAACAAGGCGGCGAGTGTGAGCCAGCATGGTGCAATCCTTGGCGATAGAGATGGGGCCGCCTTTGGGCGGGCGAGTTTGGCGCAGCATCCAAGGCGCTGCCAACCGGCTTAAAGCCTAATGGAAACAAGGTGATATGTATAGTTGATGGCGTTCGTCCGCGCTGGCTGTGGGCGCCTAATCCCGCCGTTGGCATCAGGCTGGCCGTTCGAAGGCTGCATCGCGGGCCATCTGGCGGCGTGAACTTGTCCTCGGATGCCCGCTTGGGCGCTGCGACTCTGCAACTATCTGCCCCTGAGAGGGGGCAATTATGCTACTGTAGCGGCGTTTTTTGATGGATAAGCTGGCATTGGCCTTTTTTGAAGATGGAATGGTATGCAGAACTTTGACGTAGTGAATTGGCTGATGCAGCAGACAGCCTCTCCGGCGCAGCCGGAACAGGCGATGGCACAACCGGGCGTGGCCCAGACCCTGTGGCAGGTGACTCATGCTGGCTAACGAATCCATGCGCCTGAACAAATACATCAGCGAGAGTGGTATCTGCTCGCGCCGCGAGGCCGACCGCTTTATCGAGCAGGGCCACGTCTTTATCAACGGCAAGCGCGCCGGGATTGGCGATCAGGTGCAGGTTGGCGATCTGGTCAAGGTGAACGGTCAGGTGATCGAGCCGCGCGAGGCGGACAGTCTGGTGCTGATCGCCCTCAACAAGCCGGTGGGCATCGTCAGTACCACAGAGGCGGGCGAGAAGGACAACATCGTCGATTTCGTCAACCACAGCACCCGGGTCTTCCCCATCGGGCGGCTCGACAAGGATTCGCAGGGGCTGATCTTCCTCACCAACCACGGCGATCTGGTCAACAAGATCCTGCGGGCAGGCAACGATCACGAGAAAGAGTATCTGGTGACCGTCGACAAGCCGGTGACCGACGAGTTTGTGCGCGGCATGGCGGCCGGGGTGCCGATCCTCGGTACTGTCACCAAGAAGTGCAAGGTGAAGAAAGAGGCGCCGTTCGTCTTTCGCATCACCCTGGTGCAGGGGCTTAACCGCCAGATCCGCCGCATGTGCGAGCACTTCGGTTTTGAAGTGACCAAGCTGGAGCGCATTCGCATCATGAACGTCAGCCTCAAGGGGCTGCCGGTGGGCGAGTGGCGCGATCTGACCGACGACGAGCTGCTCGATCTGTTCAAGCTGATTGAGGACTCCTCCTCCGAGGTGAAACCGGCCAAAGGCGACAAGCCCAAGGCGGCCAAGGCTCCTGCGGCGCAAACCGCCAAGCCGGCCCAAGGCAAGAAGCCGCGCCGCGATGATGATCACGAGATTGGCGGGCGCCCCAATGTACCGGGCCCGGAAGCCTTCGAGAAGAAGCTGCCGGTGGGCAAGGGGGGCGCGGGCAAAGGTGCCGCCAATAAAGGTGGTGCTGGTAAAGGGTCACCCAAGGGTGGCAAACCGGCCGCTGGCAAGCCGCGCACCGCTAACAGCGGACGGCAGAAGAAGGGGCGCTGAGTTGCTCCCCTGAGTGGCGTCAGCCGCCAGTCATCTCCAATACGGTTATCCCCAACACTATTATCTCCAACACACCGGCCTCAGGCCGGTGTGTTGCTTTGGGCCGCAGCGCTGGTTGGGAGAGGAGCAGAATGGGTTGGCTCGCTGGCGGTCGGTAACCCCATGACGCGAGGGTAGTGGCGCGGGTCGAGGCGCAGCACCAGCAGGCTCATCAGCAGTAAGCCCCCCAGTTGCCACTGCCAGGCAGCTGCGAAGTCGCTCACATAGTGATAGAGCCGTGCCGCCACCCAGGGGCCGGTGGCCGCCAGCATAAAGCCGAAGCCCTGCATCAGGGCGCTCAGGGTGCCCGCGCGGCGCGGGTCGGGCAGGTGATCGAGCGCAATCACCATGATCAGCGAAAAACTGCCGCCAAGACCGGCGCCGCACAGCATGCACCAGAGAATGGGGGCACTGGCTGGCGCCAGCCATAGGCCGCCGAATCCCGCCAGCTGCATGGCGATGGCAAGGCCTATCCAGGGTCGTCGATCCAGACTGCGCGCCGCCAGCAGCGGCAGGCCGAGGCCGCTGGCGGTCTGCGCCAGTGCCAGCCAGGCGACCAGCTCGCCCGCTTGCGCGGCGCTCCACCCTTGCGCCATATAGGCGGGGGCCAGCCAGGCCACTACGATGCCGTAGCCGCTGTTGATGATGCCAAAGCAGACGATCAGCAACCAGCTGCGGGGCAGGGTGATCAGCCGCTGTTCGCCGTGGGGAATGGCGATTGCCGCGGCCCGTGGCAGACGCACTTGCCACACCAGCCAGACGAGGGCCAGCAGCACCGGCAGGCTCCAGAACGCCAGCGCCCGCGACCAGTCGAGGCTGGCCGCCAGCCGTGGGGTGAGGCTGGCCCCCAGCGCCCCGCCCCCCATCATGCAGGCAGAGAAGATCCCCATCACCAACGGCACCTTGTGGGCGAAGGCCTGCTTGATAAGCGCGGGCAGCACTCCCTGCACCAGTGCCGAACCAAGGCCGCAGAGCGCCGCGCTGGCGATCAGCAAGCTGCCGCTTTGGGCATCGAAGCGCATGGCGCTGCCAATGCCGAGCAGCAGCAGGGCCGCCCCCAATAGTTGGCGCGCACTGGCGCGCCGACGCAGGCTGGGGGTGAGCAGCACGCCAATCCCGATGAGCCAGAGCGGCAGCAGGGTAAGCCAGGCGAGGGTGTCCATCCCCAGCGACAGGGCGCGGCCAATCTCGCCGCTCAGCGGGCCGATGGCGGTAAGAAAGGGGCGCAGATTCAGGCCAGTCAGGATCACCAGCACCAGCAGGGCAAACTGCTGGCGGCGCGCTTCTGCCGGGCGTTCGAAAGTCCCTTTACTCATGATCAGGCGCTGCTTGTTGCGGCTGGTGGCCGTAGAGATCCGCCGCCGTCATGGTGACGGCCAGTTTGACCAGCGGCAGAGGTGGCGGTGCCAGCGGCAGTCCCAGCGTTTGATAGGCGGCAGTGCTGTCAAAGCCGAACGGGGCCGCATCGGCGTTATCAAAGGCGTAATAGACGGCGGCTATACCGTTCATCACCAGCGCGCCGAGGCACATGGGGCAGGGGTGACCGCTGGCATAGACGATGCTGCCCGCGAGCGGCGCGCTCTGGCTTGCCTTGCGCAGCGCCTCCAGCTCGGCGTGACGGGTGGGATCGCCATCCAGATGAATGCCGTTGACCGCGCTCGCTACCAGCTGGTCATCGCGCACCAGCAGGGCGGCGAAGGGGCGACCGCCCTGCCGGTGATTTGCTCTGGCCAGTTGCACCGCCTGCTCCAGCCATTGTCGGTGAGTCTGGAGTGAGGTTGATGGGGTGAGCGAGCGAAGAGGGGTAGACGCTACAAGAGGCTGTGACATGATGAAAAACCCTGATTTGACAGAACAAATGCCAGCCTAGCGGCGAAAAAAGTCATTTGGAAATTAAATGATAGAATGAGTTTCAGTGGTTTTGTAAATGGAGTGCCCCATGCTGGATCCCCTGTTGCTGCGCAGTTTTGTCGCCATTATCGACACCGGCAGTTTTACCCGCGCCGGTGAACGGGTTCATCTGACCCAATCCACCATCAGCCAGCAGATCCGCCGCCTTGAGCAGCAGCTCGGCTGCCCGCTGCTCGATCGCGCTGGCCGAAGGGTGGTGGCGACGGCGGAGGGGGAAAAATTGCTGGGGCTGGCCCGCCGCATTCTGGCGCTGCTGGCGCAGGCCGAAGAACAAGTGACGGAAGGGTGCGTGGCGCTCAGCCTCGGGGTGCCGGAGGATTTCGCCGCCGGTGCCATCACCCCGGTACTGGCCGCCTTTGCCCGCGATTACCCCGAGGTGCGGCTGGAGGTGGAGAGCGGCCTGAGCCACGAGATCTGGCAGCGCTTCGAGGCGGGAGAGCTGGATCTGGCGCTGGTCAAACAGACGCGGGGGCAGGGTTCGCCCCTTGCCAGCTGGCGCGAGCCGCTGGTGTGGGTCGACAGCCGCGACTGGCCCGCCCGGGAACGGGATCCGCTGCCGCTGGTGGTGTTCCCGAGCGAAGGGCTCTATCGGCGCCAGATGACCGAGGCGCTCGATGGTCTGGGGCGGCGTTGGCGTATCGCCTATGTCAGCGCCAGCCTCGCCAGTTTGCAGGGGGCGGTGAGCGCGGGGATCGGGGTGAGCTTGCTGCCCAAACGGCTGATGCTCGCCGATCAGCTGGCCCTGACCCAGTGGCCCAAGGTGGCGCCGGTGGAGCTGGCGCTCCATGCCGGGGGAAGCGGGAGCGAGCCGCTCACCCGCTTGAGTGCGGCCCTAATCGCCCTGTGCGACGAGGTGATGGGGCCGCAGTGAGTGGCTATGTGGGGGAAAAACTTCTGTGGGGAAAAACTGGCGTCGGAAAGATAAGGCAGAAAAAGTGCGGGGAGGGATCAGTGATCCTTCCCCTCCGCCAGCTTGCGCTCGTAATCCTGTTTCACAATGGCCAGTGCCGCCAGCACCAGCTCGGGAGCCAGCTCATTGGTTTCCAGCAGTTCAATCAGATCCACCGCGAGTTTTACCTCGGGCGGGGCAGTTTCCAGTGACATGGGCAGGGTTCCGGTTGCGGGAAGAGGGGGGATTATACAGGGGCGCCGCCGCAGGCCGAAAGCGCCCGCTGTATCGGGAAGGGGAATCACCAAGGTCAGAGGTGCTGGCGCATCTCCTTGTCGATCTCCTCGCGCAGGGCGATCAGCTTTTTGGCGTACTGCTGCAACTGCAGATCGCTCTCGCTTACCGGCTGCCACTGGGGCACTGGGGTCGGCTTGCCGTGCTCATCCATCGCCACGAAGATGATGATGCAGTGGGTGGTTTTGTGGCGCTCGGTGTCGGTGGGATGGCGGCTGTAGACATCCACCGCCAGATGCATGCTGGTGGTGCCGGTGTGGATCACCTGGGCGTGCACCTCTACCAGTTGGCCAATCTGGATGGGGCGCAAAAAGCGGATCCCCCCTACATAGACGGTCACCGCATAGCCGCCACACCAGCCAGCGGCGCAGGCATAGCCCGCCTGATCGATCCACTTCATCACCATGCCGCCATGCACCTTGCCGCCGAAATTGACGTCGGAGGGTTCGGCCAGAAATTGCAGGGTCAGTTCGCGGGGGGGGATCATGCTCTCTCCTTGGTTCGGGGTCATTGACGGTAGCTCTTGCGGTAGGCGTCAGCCTGTTGGCAGGGGGGCAGGTTGTTGAGGTCGGGCCGCTTGTTGCCCTCGCGCTGGCCGAAGCTGGCGAACTCCTGCTGGCACTTGTCGGCCTTGCCGCCCTCCTTGATGCAGGCGTCGATCCGCTGTTGCTTGCCCTGCTCGACCAGTTGCTGCTGAGCTTGCTGGCAGGCGGCATCCAGCTTGGCCTGCTGGGCTGAGCGATCCAGCTCGCTGGCGGCACTGGCAGTGCCGCACAACAGCAGAACCACGAAAGGGGTGATGATGCGCATCCTGATGCTCCTTGTTGACCTGTTTCAGGTATACCGCGAATGGCGGCAGGATGCACAGGGGACGGCGCAATAATGGGGCCCATTCACTCTTGGTTCATCAGTCTGGCGCCAGCATGGGCCGAACAATAGCGAGGTGCCACGATGAAACAGATGCTGGAACAGTTGTTGGGGGCTGGCAAAGGCTGGCTCAACGAAGGCGGCGACAAGCGCAAGGGGCAGATGCAGGGAGCGCTGGCCGGTGGCGCGCTCGGTCTGCTGCTGGGCAATAAAAAAGTGCGCAAATATGGCGGCAAGGCCGCTGCCGTGGGCGGCGCGGCGGCCCTTGGCGGGCTGGCCTACAAGCTCTATCAGGATTGGCAGGCCCAGCAGGCGGCACCGGCCCAGCCCACCCATCCCATCAGTGGGCTGGAAGGCAATGCGCTGGATGCCCGTGCGGCGCTTTTGGTGCGCGCCATGGTGGCTGCGGCACGGGCCGATGGCCATATCGACGGCGCCGAGCGCCAGAAAATTCAGGAGTACCTGACCGAACAGGGTCAGAGCGATGTCGCCCGCTGGATTGACGCCGAGCTGGCCCGTCCCCTCGATCCCCACGCGCTGGCGCGGGAAGTGACCGATATGGAGCTGGCCACCGAGGTCTATCTCGCCTCCCTGCTCGCCATCGAAGTGGATCACTTTATGGAGCGAGGCTATCTCGACGAGCTGGCACGGGCCCTCAAACTCGATGACAACCTCAAAGGGAGCATCGAGCGGCAGGTGGCCCAGCTTAACGCCCCCGCCTGATACCCCTCATCGCCATGGATTGCCGATAACGCCCCGCTCAAGGGGCGTTGTTGTTTCTGCTGCCCGCCAAAAGATACGGATGAGCCTATTTGGATTGTGGGGCACAGCCCCTAAGATGGCGCAGGACCATCACCCTTTTTGCAAGGAGCAACCGTTGGAGATACGCAAGGCAAGCGAACTGGATATCGACGCGATTGTCGAGCTGAACCGGCAGATAGGAGAGATCCACCATCAGCACTATCCCGAAGTGTTCAGCCCCCCTTCGCCAGAGGAGCGGGCATTTCTGCTCGGCGCCATCGGTGCAGAAGGGCGTCTGTTCTGCGTTGCCGAGCAGGATGGCAGGGTGGTGGGCTTTTTGACGGCGCGGATCGACATCAATGAGAGCGTGCCTTTTCTCACCCGTGCGCCGATTTGCCGCATCGGCTCGGTGGTGGTGGATGAGCAGCACCGTTCCCGCGGGATTGGCAAGGCGCTGATCGCCCATTGCGATGAGTGGGCCAAGGCCCGTGATGCTCAGCAAATCCGGCTGGAGGTGATGGCCTTCAACGAGCGTGCCCAAGCGCTCTACGAGGCGCTGGGCTTCAAGGTGCAGTCGCAGATCATGGCCAGATAACCAGTTTCTGATGGCGAGCCAAGGCGCGTCACTCCCCAACTACACAGGCCCGTTACGGGCCTTTGTTCGTTTCGTCAGCGGCTCTTTGCCACGTTACTTTTCACCGAGTTGTGCGGCAATCAGTGCGGCCAGCCGGGTGAGGGCCTGCTCCAGCTGTTCGCTCCAGGGATGGGAGCTGTTGAGGCGCAGGCAGTGATTGTGTTGTCCCTGACTGGAAAAGAGCGCGCCGGGGGCCACTGAAAAACCGCTGCCTAGAGCCTTGGCGTGCAGGGCGCGGCTGTCGAAATGGGCAGGCAGCGCCAGCCAGAGGAAGTAGCCGCCATCGGGGGAGGAGATCCGCACCTCGTCCGGCAACAGCCGTTGCAGGGCCGCCCGCATCTGCTGCTGGCGCTGGGCCAGGGTGTGGCGCAGGCGGCGAAAGTGGGCATCGACTCCGCCCTGGCGCAGCATCTCGGCCAGCGCCAGCTGGCTCGGTACATTGGTGGAGAGGGTGGACATCAGTTGCAGCCGCTGCACCCGCTCGGCATGGAGCCCCGCCACTACCCAGCCGACCCGAAAGCCCGGTGCCAGACACTTGGAAAAGGAGCTGCAGAGCAGGCTGTCGCCACGCTGATCCCAGTGGCGGATCGGCTTGGGGCGCTCGCGGCCAAAGTAGACCTCCGCATAGACGTCATCCTCCACCAGCGGCACCCCATGGCTGTTGAGCAGCGCCATCAGCCGCGCTTTGTGACTATCAGGCATGGTGTGGCCGAGCGGGTGCTGCACATTGCCCATCAGCCAGCACGCCTTGATCGGCATCTGGCTGAGGGCGTCGGCCAGCAGGTCGAGATCGATGCCCACCCCCGGAATGACCGGGATCTCCACCGCCTTGAGTTTCAGCCGCTCGATGGCCTGCAGGGCGCCATAGAAGGTGGGGGACTCCACCACCACCCAGTCACCGGGCTCGGTCAGCACCTGCAGGCTGAGGGAGAGCGCCTCCATGGCGCCTGTGGTGATGATGATCTCCTGCGGATTGACCGCCACCCCATCGCTGGCGTAGCGCTGGGCGATGGCACGACGCAGCGCCTCGTTGCCGGGGGGAAGGTCGGCCACCGTGCTAAAGGGATCGAGCTTGCGCATGCAGCTGGCCAGCGCCCGCCCGAGCTGGGGATGGGGGAACAGGGGCGGATCGGCCACCGACATGCCAAGGGGCACCAGATCCCGCGATTTGCTCGCCTGCAACACCTCGAACACCAGATCGTTGATATCCACCGAGCCGCTGTAGTGAGTCTGGCTCGGCGTGTGCTGCACGACCTGTGGTGAGGCGGCTTTGACGTAGTAGCCGGACTGGGGGCGGGCGAGGATCCGCCCCTGACTCTCCAGCAGTTGATAGGCCTGCAACACCGTCATGGGGCTGAGCCCGTGGGTCTTGCAGCTCTGGCGAATGGAGGGGATGCGATCCCCCGGTTGCCAGATGCCATCGTCGATCTGGCTTTGCAGGCGGTCGGCCAACTGCTGATAAAGGGACATGATCTGGATCAACTGTTATAGGTGTAATTCAATATAACTGCATCTGTTATAGGTGTCATGCTCCGTGATGTACTTGTCACGCACGAAACGTGCAAGGCAAATACAACAAAAGAGAGTGACGCATGATCAATCCGGATGACGTGGTCAGCCTGTCTCGCCTGCAATTTGGCGCCACGGCCCTGTTCCACTTCCTGTTTGTGCCCCTCACGCTGGGGCTGTCCTGGATCCTGGTGATCGCCGAGTCGGCTTATGTGATGACCGGCAAGGTGATCTATCAGGACATCACCCGCTTCTGGGGCAAACTGTTTGGCATCAACTTCGTCATGGGGGTCACCACGGGGATCACCATGGAGTTTCAGTTCGGCACCAACTGGGCCTATTACTCCCACTACGTGGGGGACATCTTCGGTACCCCGCTGGCCATCGAGGGGCTGATGGCTTTCTTCCTCGAATCGACCCTGGTGGGGCTCTTCTTCTTCGGTTGGGACAAGCTTTCCCGTGGCAAGCACTTGCTGGTGACCATGCTGGTGGCGCTCGGCTCCAATCTCTCGGCGCTCTGGATCCTGATCGGCAACGGCTGGATGCAAAACCCGGTGGGGGCCGAGTTCAACCTGCTGACCCAGCGCATGGAGCTGGTGGATATCGCCGCCGTGCTCTTCAACCCGGTGGCGCAGGTGAAGTTCGTTCACACCGTCGCGGCGGGCTATGTGGCTGCCTCCATGTTCGTGATGGGGGTGAGCAGCTGGTATCTGCTGCGCAAGACCGAGGTGCAGTTTGCCCTGCGCTCCTTCGCCATCGCCTCCGGCTTCGGGCTGGCGGCCATCCTCTCGGTCATTGTGCTCGGGGATGAGTCGGGCTATCGCACCGGCGAGGTGCAGAAGGTCAAGCTCGCCGCCATCGAGGCGGAGTGGGAGACCGAGCCGGCCCCTGCGTCATTCACCCTGTTCGGCTTCCCGGATCAGCAGGCGCAAACCACCCACGCCGCCATCAAGATCCCGTATCTGATGGGGATCATCGCTACCCGTTCCATCGACGAGGCGGTGACCGGCCTCAAGGATATCAAGGTGCAAAACGAGGCGCGCATTCGCAGCGGCATGGTGGCGGTCGAGGCCCTCGAGCAGATCCGGCAGGGCGATGACACCCCGGCCAACCGAGCCCGCTTCGAGCAGCACGGCAAGGATCTCGGCTACGGCATGCTGCTCACCCCCTATGCCAGCAATATCGCCAAGGCGGGGGAGGCGGAGATTGCCAAGGCGGTCGATGACTCTATCCCGCCGGTGGCACCGCTCTTCTGGGGCTTTCGGGTGATGGTGGGGCTTGGCGTCACCATGCTGGGGCTGATGGTGGTGAGCTTTGTCCAGCTCTGCCGCAACCGGCTGCAAGACTCGCCACGGCTGCTCAAGATCCTGCTCTGGAGCATTCCGCTGCCCTGGATTGCCATCGAGGCGGGTTGGCTGGTGGCCGAACTCGGCCGTCAACCCTGGACCATCAGCGACGTGCTGCCGGTCTCGGCCTCGGTCTCTTTGCTTCAGCCGGGCCAACTCTGGTTCAGCCTCATCGCTATCTGTTCCATCTACACCCTGTTGCTGGTGGTGGAGCTGTTCCTGTTGCGCCATGTGATCCGCAAGGGGCCCGCCATTCTCCATACCGGCCGCTACAGCGGTGAACAACCCGAACTTGCGAGGATCGCCTGATGGATTACGCAACCCTGAAACTCATCTGGTGGGCGCTGGTGCTCTTCATGATGGTCGGTTTTATCGTGATGGATGGCTTCGATCTCGGCATCGCCATGCTGCTGCCGGTGGTGTCGAAAGATGACGACGACCGCCGTCTGGTGATCAACAGCGTGGGGCCGGTGTGGGAGGGCAATCAGGTGTGGCTGATCGCTGGCGCCGGTGCCCTGTTTGCCGCCTGGCCGCTGGTCTATGCCGCCGCCTTTTCGGGGCTCTACATCCCCATGGTGGTGCTGCTGCTCGGGCTATTTTTGCGTCCGGTCGGTTTTGACTATCGCAGCAAGCTGGCCGATCCGGTGTGGCGCCGCTGGTGGGATCGGGCGCTGGTGGCCGGTGGCTTGATACCGGCGCTCATCCTCGGTGCGGCTATCGGTCTGGTGATGGAGGGGCTGCCGTTTCGCTTCGACACGGCGCTGCGTCTGCACTATGGCGCGTTCGACTTCCACTGGGGCTGGCTGATCTCGGTGCTGGCCACTGCCATCAGCCTGTTGCTGCTGCACGGCGCCGGTTTTCTGCAAGCCAAGGTGACCGGCACTCCTGCGCTGCGCGCACGGGGGATCGCCATCCTGCTGGCCCCGCTGGTGAGCCTCTGCTACCTGCTGGCCGGCTGGCATCTGGTGGATCTGCAAGGGTTTCAGCTGACCGGTGTGGGCACACAACCCTTTGACCCGAATGCCGCCATCAGCCCGCTGATGAAGGGGGTGATCCCCCACGCCGGTGGCTGGCTGCGCAACTATTTTGACTATCCGATGCTGTGGCTGGTGCCGATCATCGGGGCGCTGGCACCGCTGGTGAGCGGGATTGCCTCCTGGCTGGAGCGGGGCCGAATTGCGCTGCTGGCCAGCGCCATCGCCTGCGCCGCCATGCTCTGCTCGGTGGCCATCGCCCTGTTCCCCTTCGTGCTGCCCTCATCCCTCGATGCGGTCAGCAGCCTGACCCTGTGGGACAGCACCTCCAGCTACAAAACCCTGGCCATCATGTTCGGCCTCGTGCTGGTGCTGATGCCGGTCAACCTGGGCTACACCGGCTGGGTCTATCGGGTGGTGCGCGGCAAGCTCGACCGTGCCCGCATCAAGCGCGACAGCCATCAACTCTACTGACCTCAAGGGATCTGCTATGTGGTACTTCACCTGGATTTTGGGCCTCGGATTCGCCCTGCTGCTGGGCCTGTGCAACCTGCTCTGGCTGGAAGCGCGCTGGCAGGCGGACGAACGGGACGGTAACTGACGGCGGGGTTCGCGCCCCGCCACGGCCGGTGGTTGGCGTTCACACGTCGCCATCGGCCCCTCTCTCCCCCTCTTTAAACGACACAAACGACACACTTTCAACCGACAACCAACCGACAGGTAATTGTGATGAAACAGAGATTGAAAGCGGTGGCGCTGGCCATCGGCTGCGCGCTCACCGTCGCCCCGGCCTGTGCCGAGCCGGTACAACTGACGCCACTGGATAAAACTTTCACCCTGCAGGTGCTCGGCAGTGGTGGCCCCATCTCCGACGATCTGCGCGCCTCCTCCAGCGAGGTGATCTGGTGGAAGGGGAAATCCCGCATCCTGATCGATGCCGGTGGCGGCGTCTACCTGCGCTTCGGCCAGGCGGGGGCCAAGCTCGAAGAGGTCGATTTTATCGGCATCACCCACTTTCACACCGACCATGTGACCGACCTGCCCGCCCTGCTCAAGGGGGCCTACTTCTTCAAGCGCAGCGATCCGCTGGATCTGGCGGGGCCCGAGGCGGGGTCGGCCTTCCCCAGCATGAGCGGCTACTTTGATGCCCTCTTCAACAAAGACAAGGGCGCTTATGCCTACCTGAGCGGCTTCAAGGATGGCACCGATGGCCTCTTCCCCATCACCTTGCACGATGTGCCCTACCAGAGCCCGCAGCCCCACACCGTCTATCAGCAGGATGGCTTGACCATCACCGCGCTCGGCATCCCCCACGGTGACGTGCCCTGTCTGGCCTATCGCATCGAGAGCGCCGAGGGGACCATCGTTATCTCGGCGGATCAGAACGGCAGCAACCCGGCCTTTGTGCCGTTTGCCAAGGGGGCCGACATTCTGGTGATGCCGCTCGCCATCCACGAGGGGGCCGACCCGGTTTCGGCTTCGCTTCATGCCAAGCCATCGGTGGTGGCCAAAATTGCCGCCGAGGTGAACCCCAAGCTGCTGGTGCTCAACCACTGGATGGGGGTCGGCCTCAATCACAAGAAAGAGGCGATGGCCATCGTCAAACAGCAGTTCCACGGTCAGATCGTGGCCGCCCGCGATCTCTCCAGTTACCCCGTTTCATCCGTCAAGGAGTCCGCCCATGAGTAACTCAAGCAGCAACAAAACCACTGGCAAACTGACCCTCTCCATCGCCATGACCAGCCTGATTGCCCTGACCCCGGGACTGGCGCTGGCGGCCACCCCGAGCGATGCGCCGGTCAAGGCCGCCCCCAGCGAACAGCATGGCGGCAAGTGCGCGGCGGGCAAGTGCGGCACCGAGAAGCGCTTTGAAAAACAAGCCCTCGACAGCGATCCGCAAGGCCGGCTGGTGCGCGCCCGCGACGGCAAGTGTGGCGTGGCGGGCGAGGGGATTGATGACGACAGATCCGGTTCCAACAGCGGCAGCAAGATGACGGAGGGGGTATGCGGCCAATAAGCTCCCGTAGTCGGGGGATCGGGCTGCGCCAGGAGCATCTGGATGCGCTCTGCTCCGGCCCCGTGCGCCCCGGCATCGACTTTCTCGAGCTGGCGCCGGAGAACTGGATGGCCATCGGCGGCGCCAGGCGGGCGCAGCTGCATCAGCTGGCCGAGCGTTACCCGCTGGTGGCCCACGGCCTCAGCCTCTCCCTCGGCGATTGCCAGCCCCTCAATCGCACCCTGCTCAGCCAGATCCGTACCTTTCTGGACGAGTTCGGCATCGGGATCTACAGCGAGCACCTGAGCTTTTCCCGCGACCAGCAGGGTTATCTCTACGAGCTTTTACCTGTGCCGCGCCAGTGGGAGAACATCCCCTATCTGGCAGAGCGGATCGCGCAGGTGCAGGATGCGCTGGCCCGCCCGCTGGTGCTGGAAAATATCTCCTACTACCACGGCTATGACCACGAGATGCCGGAGGAGGATTTTCTCGCCGAGCTGGTGGCGCGCAGCGGCTGCGAGCTGCTGCTCGATATCAACAACGTCTTTGTGAACAGCCGCAACCACGGTTACTGCCCCAAGCGGATGATTGCCGGGCTGCCGAGCAATGCGATCCGCTATTTCCATATCGCCGGTCATCTGGAAGAGGCGGATGGCACCTTGCTGGATACCCATGGTCGTCCGGTCTGTGAGGCGGTGGTAGCGCTGGCCCGTTATACGGTGCAGACCCACGGCCTGCGCCCCCTGCTGCTGGAGCGGGATCACCATCTGCCACCGCTGGCAGAGCTGGAGGCCGAGCTGGCGCGGGTGCACGGCGCCTGTTGCGAGGCGATAGACCGTCAGGTGCGGGAGGTGCGTTATGGATAGACGGTTATCCCTGATCACTGCGCCTAAAACGGCGCCGCAGCGGATGCAGCAGCAGACCGCCTGGCTGGCGAGCCGGGTGCGGCTGCCGCAGGATGGCATCGCCAGCCACTATGCCCGCAGCGTGCGCGCCAATGTGGAGTCGGTGCTGGAGAGCGCTTTTCCGCTCACCCACGCTCACTGGGCACCGGTGGACAGGTGGCAACTAGTGGAGGGCTTTGTCATCGCGCACGGCGCCGAGGCCCCCGAGTTTCACCATATCGCCACCGAGTTTGTCCGCTATGTGCAGCATCGCCACGGCGAGGGCTCTCTCAACTGGCCCAGGCAGCGGTTGGCGCTGCTGGAGTACGAGTGGGCCTGCCTCTGTGTCGAGATTGATGAAGGGGTAGTGCCGCAAGTTATATCGGGGGTTGAGGTGACGCCGGAGAGTTCGCTTGTGCTCAACCCTACCCTGCAACTGCTTGAACTCCCCTTTGCCATTCGTCGCAGCGGCGTGGTGCCGACCCGGCAGGGCAACCACTTCTATGGCCTGTTTCGCAGCCCGGAGCATCAGGTGGTGACCCAGCGGCTGCGCGAATGGGATGTGGCGCTGATCCAGTTGCTGCAACAGCAGCCGGGGATCACTCAAGCCGCGTTCAAGCAACAGGTGCAACAGGTTCGCCGTGATTTTGATCTGACAGGGTGGGCACGCCATTTTCACCGGCTGGGTCTGTTGACCTTGTCCGTTGGCGAGCGCCAGTCCGGCACCCCCTTGCCCCCATTTAGCAAACACCAAGGAGAATTCCCATGAACAACACCCTGATCCAGTGGTACGAGCGGGCGGTGGCCCAGTGCAAGCGGCTCGATTTTCTGGCCCTGCTGGCCATTCGCCTCTATCTCATTCCGGTCATCTATGTGGGGGCCCACTCCAAGGTGATGGGCTTTGCCGGCACGGTCGCCTGGTTTGGTGCGCCAGTCTCGGAAGGGGGGCTCAACCTGCCGTTCCCGACCCTGCTCGCCTTTCTGGCGGCGGGCACCGAGGTGCTGGGCTGCATCTGCATTGCCCTTGGCCTCTTTACCCGCATCATGGCCATTCCCACCATCTTCCTGATGAGCGTGGCGAGCGCCATGGTGCACTGGAAGCACGGCTGGGATGCCATCGCCACCGGCAGCATGGAGGCCACTGTGCGCCTCAACGGCTTTATCGAGTGGCTGGCCGCCAACTTCCCCGGTCGCTACAACTACATCACCGAGCTCGGGGATCCCGTGATGCTCAACAACGGGATGGAGTTTGCCGCCACCTACTTCGTGATGCTGCTGGTGCTGCTGGTTTACGGCGGGGGCCGCTACGTCAGCCTCGACTACTGGCTCAAGCGTGCCGTGACCGGCAAAGCAGGCGTGCAACAGGCGGCATAAGGCTTGCCCACGGATAACAAAAACCATAACGACAGAGCGTGAAAAACAGCGAGCGGCCGGGGGCCGCTCGCTGTTTTTGTGCTTTGGGGGGGAGAGTGTCAGCTGCGTCAGCCGTTACTGGTAGCGGCCAACCGCGATGGGGGACTCCTGCTCAATCTGGCCAAGGCGCTCGGCCCACTGGGCGAGCCAGGCTTCCCGCTCTTCTTGCGAGACCCGCACCGGGGCATAGCAGATATGGGGGCGCAGCACGTCAAAGCCGACAAATTGCAGGATCCCGCGCTGGATGGGGCGCAGCACCCCGTCAATATCGCCGTTGAAGCCGTCGGGCAGATAAGTCTCGGCGGGACCACCGGTGGTGAGGCTCAGCAGGGCCCGCTTGCCGCGAAACTTGCCGCTCTCGTAGATATGGCCTTGACCATAGACCCGCCCCATGGCAAAGACCCGATCCACCCACCCCTTGAGAATGGCGGGCAGGCCAAACCACCAGAGCGGGAACTGGAAGATCAGCAGATCGGCCGCCTCCAGCTTTTGCATCTCCTGCTCCAGCTGCGGGGCGAAGCTGCCCTGCTCGGTGGCAGCCAGCTCTTCGAGTTGCAGCTTGAGAAAATCGGGATCGCTGGCGGCAGTGAAGTTGCGCCGATCCGAGACGGGATCAAAGCCCATGGCATAGAGATCGCTGGTCATCACTGTGTGACCCGCCTGCTCCAGCGCCCTGATGGCGTGGCAGAAGAGGGCTCCGCTGAAACTTTTCGGTTCAGGATGGGCATAGACAATAAGCACCTTCATAACAGACTCCGTGGCAAATGATGCGAGGGTGACAGGCTTGGTTACTGAAACAGTTGCTGAAATAGTTGCCAGCTTAACGCTGTGTCACAGCATAGAAGCCTGCCGCGCCGATTGCAGCAGGCGCCACGCTCTTGCGTGACGCCTGCTGGCGCAGCTTATGCCTGACAGGCGGCGAGCCGGAGGGCTTCGCGGCGCTCGCTGACATGGGTCAGCCCGTAGGCCAGCAGCACGATAAGGGCGCCGATCCAGGGGGTATGCATCAGGCCGAGGTGCTCCACCACCAAGCCACCGACTACGGAACCGAGCGCAATGCCGACGTTGAAGGCGGCAATATTGAGGCCCGATGCCACATCCACCGCCTTGGGGGTGTGCAGCTCGGCCTGCTTCACCACCAGTACCTGCAGACCCGGCACGTTGCCGAAGGCAAAGGCGCCCCACACCAGCACGGTGAGCACCGCCAGCACCGGATGGGGTGCGGTGAAGGTGAGGGCCAGCAGCACCAGCGCCAGACCGGCAAACAGCAGTTTCAGTGCGGGCAATGGGCCCATCCTGTCGGCCAGCTTGCCGCCCCAGATATTGCCGACGGCAACCGATACCCCGTACACCAGCAGGATCAGGCTCACCGCACCGGCGCTAAAGCCGCTCACCTGCTGCAGGATGGGGGCGAGGAAGGTGAAGGCCGTGAAGGCGCCGCCATAACCGAGTGCGGTTTTGGCGTAGACCAGCAGCAGCGGCTTCTTGGTCAGTACCGAGAGTTGCTCGCGGATGGTCGAGGCCGCCCCCTTGGGCAGGTTGCTCGGGATCAGCAGCAGGCTGCCCACCATGGCGACGAGGCCAAGCAGGCTCACCACCAGAAAGGTTTCACGCCAGCCAAAGACCTGACCAATCCAGGTGCCGAGCGGTACGCCGGTTACCAGTGCCACGGTAAGGCCGCTGAACATGATGGCGATGGCGCTCGCCGCCTTCTCTTTGGCCACAAGACCCGTGGCGATGGTGCTACCCACCGAGAAGAAGACCCCGTGCGCCAATCCGGTCAGGATGCGGGCCACGATCAGGCTCTCGTAACCGGGGGCCTGCCAGGCCAGCAGGTTGCCGGCGGTAAAGAGCGCCATCAGCCCTACCAGCAGCCACTTGCGCGGCACCTTGCCGGTCAGCGCCGTGAGCACGGGGGCGCCGATGGCTACGCCAAGGGCGTAGAGGCTGACCAGCAGGCCCGCCGAGGGGAGCGAGACATTGAGCTGCTCGGCGATGGTGGGGATAAGCCCCACAATCACAAATTCAGTGGTGCCGATCGCAAAGGCACTCAGGGTAAGGGCAAATAACGCCAGTGGCATAACAACTCCTTGGTTAGGGACTCCCGACGGGAGAATGGCGCCAGTATGCCGAGACAGTTTGTTGGCAAAAATGATGGTTACATCAAATTACTTTTGCCAAATCAGCAGCAATGATAAGGCGTATCAGGCGGCAGGAACGGTTGAGAAAAGGACACCGGTAATCCGGGATAGAGGAAGTAACGACTAATAGGCTGATTTGGGTCATAAAGCCGTTTTTTAATCACCCATGAATATCAGTAATGAAAAACAATGCAAAATGATAATAATTTCCATTATAATGCACTATTTATCGTATAATAAATCACTTAAAATGAATATAAATAATCTAAAAGTCCGAACGCCTTACATATTGAGTGCACTGATACTTCCTGCACATGTTGCAATTGCCGAGAATATTGCTGATGAAACCATGGTGGTAACAGCAACCGCCGGAAAGGAAAAAAATCTTCTTGAAGCCCCTGCAACCATGACCTTGATCGATGGTCAGGAGCAGAGTAAATATCAAATGACGGGGGATGTCGGTGATCTTTTGGTCGATGCTCCGGGCGTCAATATATCAACCCAGGCCAATGGTTCCCGTAGCATTCGCATTCGTGGCCTGAGCAATGATTACACGCAAGTGTTGTTGAATGGTCGCCGTTCTTATACCAAAGAAGCGCTTTGGCGTGGCAGTGACAGTGCATTAAGCCTTACCCCTACAGTAGCCGTTGATAGAGTCGAAGTTATTCGTGGCCCGATGTCTACCCTTTACGGTGCCGATACCATGGGGGGCGTTGTGAATGTGATAACGCGCAAACACAATGGTGCTGCTGAAGGGGCAATGAGTGTTGAAGGGCAATACAACCAGGGTGATCGAGGTGGTAATGGCCAGGTTTATGGATTGTATTACTCCATGCCTGTCAACGATGCATTGAGTTATACCGTATATGGCAACTATCTGGATATCGCCGAGTCATTTTATGCTGACTACCCTGATGCGACCAAGCGTCGCGGGCAGGAAAACTACAACTTGGTAAATACCTTCGATCTTGCTATTAATGACCAGCATTCATTAGCGCTTGATATTCAGCTATCCAATGAAGAGCAGTTGGGTACTGCGATGTTCAACAATCGGTATTATGAACAGCAACGCCGTCTGCAAAGCTACACGCTAGGATATGGCTACCAATCCTCACGACTGAACGTCGATGCCAATCTCTATTACAGTGACTTTGATGTCCAGTATGATCTCCTCACATCAAATAGTACTGAGCATAATTATGGTGGTGATGCCAAAGCCATATTATCGTTCAATCAATATGACATTACGTTTGGCACTGAAACCCGCAATGCCAAAGTAGACAATATTAGTTTTAAGGGGGGCTCCGCAGACAGAAAGAGTTCTGCAGCTTACGTTGAATTCAATCATGCATTGACTGACGCAACTACCTTGACCCTGGGTGGGCGATATGATCATGATTCATTGTTTGGCAGCGAGTTTACCTACCGTGGCTATCTCACCCAAGGGGTAGCTGAGAACTGGAGTATGAAAGCTGGTGTGGGGACGGCATTTAAAGCACCCAGCCTGGCTCAAATATCCCCATATTATTCAGCTCCTGGCTGTGGCGGTCGCTGTAATATTTATGGTAACTCGGCCCTGAAAGCAGAAACTGGCACATTCAGTGAATTGGGGATGTATTATACCAATGGTACTACGTTAGCCAGCGCAACAGTATTCTATAATCAGGTTGATGACATTATTCAACAAGCAAAGAAAAAAAATGGTGACTACACCTTCGTCAATATAGACAAGGCCACTCTGAAAGGCTTGGAACTGTCTGCTACGCATCAATGGGAATATATTGGTCTGGATGCTTCATATACATATCTTGATGCAAAAGATGATTATTCCGGAGACAGACTGGTTGGTACGTCAGAGCATGAAGCTTCGCTCAAGGCGACATGGTATGCTAACTATGCATTAAATATTTTCACTCGGTTGCATTATCGTAGTGAAGTGCGTGGCGAGCTTGGCAATAATGATGTGTCTGATCCATATACCACCCTGGATCTTGGCATGAGTTACGACCTTGCCAATGGAGTGGCACTGAAGATGGGGGTTAACAACCTGATGAATAAAGATGTGTCCAGCCCGGATACGTACACTGAGGTCATTCAGGGAAGAACTTATTATACCGGCATTAATTATGAATTCTAAAACCATGAAAAGGTCTGTTTTTGATAGTATTGAGCGATGGGGAAATCGACTTCCCCATCCGGTGTTCTTGTTCATTTGGCTATCTTTGATAGTCATGGTCGTCTCTTTTATTGCTGCCAAAGCACAACTCTCTTACACCCTGCCTGGCGAGAACACTCAGTACGTTCATAATATGCTGTCATTGGCCGGTATTCGAGAATGGCTTGGTGGCAGTGTTAAAGAGTTTATTAACTTCCCTCCTTTGGGTATAGTCATTATAGCGACGATAGGTATCGGGCTTGCTGACTCTTCCGGATTGATTAGCTACTCGGTGCAACGGTTAGTAAATAAAACTGGAAAATGGCAACTGACCATCAGCATTATGGCTCTGGGGATAGTTTCGAATGTGGTTGGCGCAGTTGGTTATATTGTTTTGATACCTCTGGCGTGCCGTGCCTATCAGGCTGCGGGTCGCTCACCCTTGGTCGGACTTGCAACGGCTTTTGCCGGTGTCGCGGGAGGGACGCATGCAACTATATTCATTACAACCTATGATGTGGTGATTGCTGGTATCACTACATCGGCAGCCAAGCTCATCGATCCTGAATACAGTGTTAGCCCATTGGCGAATTACTTTTTTATGAGTGCCAGTGTCCTTCTATTAGTCGCAGTGGGGTCTTTTATTTCTATCATGGTAGTAGAAAAACGGCAGCATCGGCTAATTGATAATGATGCTACTGATAGTCATCTAATTAGCCATGATATTCCCTGCAATAAGAAAAATGACAGGGCCATGCTGGCTTCTGGTAGCGTATTTCTTTCTGCGATCATCTTCTTTGTTTTATCGGCGGCAGTGCCGGGGAATTGGCTGGCACCCAATGAAGGGCAGCAACTCGCTCGCAGCGAGATCATTAGTGGTCTACCAATAGTTATTTCTATTACTTTTGGCTTGAGTGGTTTAACTTACGGTTATCTATCTGGTAGTTTTCGGGGTGAGCAAGATCTCATCAAGGCATGCCAAAAGAGTTTAAGTCAGCTAGGATTATTTTTGCTGATTATTTTTGTGGCATCCCAGCTGATATATATATTCAAGTTAAGCCAACTTTCAGGCGTGTTGGCCATGTCGATGAGCAACATGGTTGCAGATCTGTCATTGCATCCTGCATTCATTTTGCTACTGGTTGTTATTCTCTGTGCGTTCCTCAATCTCTTTATGGGTTCACCTGTTGTCCAGTGGAGCCTTATGGCGCCAGTGCTTATACCATCACTGTTCTACGTAGATATACCTTTGGAGGTGACCCAAGCTGCATTCAGAATCGGTGACTCGGTAACCAATATCATTAGTCCACTGTTTGGCTACTTGGGGCTTATATTGGCGACGGCGCAAGACTATGACAAAAATGCCAAGTTAGGCACATTAATGTCATTAATGTTGCCGTTTAGCATGGCGTTCTTGTTTGCATGGACGGCCCTCTTGCTGTTCTGGGTATATGTATTGCAGTGGCCCATGGGGATGTAGCAGGAGATTGTCATGCCCCTCATTCCAATGAGGGGCTCTTTTCAACCTGATTTCTGACGGGCAAAGGCAATAATGTGCCCAGAACTCCTGCTTCATAACAATGCCAACGGATTATCAATCCGGTTGCTTTGTGATATCTGTTGCCGAGGATGGCAATCTTTCCCAAGGGGTCAGTTTAAGCTGCCTGGAGCGTAGCCTGAAGAGACTCGCCATGATGATGCCTGTTAATCCGGCAAACAGGGCTGTCTGGCGTAGGGCAAATAGTGGGTCTATCTCTAAGGGTTGCCAGCTGAAAAACCACAACAGAATGCTCCAGATCAGGCCAAGGCCGATGCCAAATACCAGAAAGTTGGTTAGCCAGCCCTCGTACTGAGGCGGTTTGACAGACCAACCCAGTTGGCGCAACAACCAGAACAAGGGGGGATTGTAGTTGGCATGCCATACCCCCTTGTTAGCCAGCTCCTGATGGGCGGCGGCCAGCCGTTCTTCAAATGTCATGTTATTCATCCTTGTGAAATTAAAGGTGCCATACGGTGCTTTTTAGGCTGCATTGTACTGACAAATCGCGAGCATGATGTGGGCTCGTGGTCACGTTCTTTCTCTGTAGAAAAAAAGAACTGGCCTCACCGCACGCTTGCCAATCCACAGCAGCTACGCCTATAAAGACTCATTACTCTTGTCCGGATAACAGCAATGAAGACCCATTCTGATGAACTGACCCTGTTTGTGGCGGTGGTGGAGGCGGGCAGTTTTCGCCAAGCGGCGGAGAACCTCGGCATGGATAACTCGGTGGTGAGCCGTGGCATCAAGCGGCTGGAGGAGAAGCTCTCCACCGTGTTGCTCAATCGCACCACCCGCCGTGTCAGCCTGACCGAGGAGGGGATCTGGTTCTATCAGCGGGCGGTGAAGATCCTGACCGAGATGAGCGAGGCGGAGGGGCATCTGCTGATGCGCCGGGAACAACCCGAAGGGGTGTTGAGAGTCGATGCCGCTACCCCCTTTATTCTGCACCGGCTGGTGCCGATCATCGGCGAGTTTCGCCACCGCTACCCCGCCATCGAGCTACAGCTGCACAGCTCGGAGGGCTTTATCAATCTGATGGAGCGGCGGGTGGACATGGCTATCCGCATCGGCGAGCTGACCGACTCCTCCCTGCGCGCGCTGCCGCTGGGCCGTTCGCGGCTGCGGCTGCTGGCCTCTCCCGCTTATTTGAGCGAGCGCGGCACCCCGCGCCAACCGGCGGATCTGCTGAGCGGTCACGAGCTGCTCGGCTTTTTGCATCCCGATCACCTCAACCACTGGCCGCTGCTAAGTGCCGAGCAGGGGGATCGTTTTGCCATCACCCCCAGCCTGCGTGCCAGCAGCGGTGAAACCTTGCGTCAGCTGGCGCTGGCGGGGCAGGGGATCGTCTGTCTGTCGGATTTCATGACCGGGCCGGATCGGGAGAGCGGCGCGCTGGTGGAGGTGCTGGCCCGCAGCAACAGTGGCGCCTCGCGCCCCATCAATGCGGTCTTCTACTCCGATGCCCAGCGGGATATCCGGCTGCGGGTCTGGCTCGATTTTCTCAAAGAGCAGCTGGGCAACCATACCCTTTAGTGCAGGTTGGTTTGTGCGGTTTGTTTGAACGGTTCGTCGCTGCGGTTTGCTGATTGAAGAACAAGTGCGCCTTCGTTGCGGTCAATCAGCATTAGCCAGGCGGCAGATACACAGACGGCCGACTTGAGAGTTGGCTACCGGTTCGGGAAGGTGTGTGAGGTGAAGCGCAGTTAGCGGGGTAGTTTGCCCCATACCCTGCTGAGCAAGGCGCCGCCGATCACCGGCGGAATGGCCAGCAGCAGGGTCCACTGCCAGGAGAGGCCGCCGACGGTGGCGGCCAGTACGATGCTGGTGAGCACCACCAGTTGGGCCACCATCATCAGGAAGGTGCCTTCGCGGGGGGTCAGGGTCTCTTTTTGAGTGGCGACGTGAGCTACGGGCGCTTGAGTGGTGGTGGGTTTCATGGCGATATCCCTCTGTTGAGTCTGATATCACTAAGCAATGGCTGTTCCACATTTTTTCATGTTAATAATCAATGTGTTGTGCTCTTGCTCGTCATTCCCGTTTCGAGAGCGCAGGCAAAATGATTTGCAAAATGAAAACGCCACCCTGAGGTGGCGTCTTGGTTATTGAGAAGAGGAGGGGGAAGCGCCGGGCCTAGCCAATCCGGTATTGGCGGATCTGCTCGTCGATGGCTTTGGCCAATTCGAACAGTTCGCGGCTGGCGGCATTGCTCTCCTCTGCGTGTTCACGCTGATGCTCGGCCACCATGGCGAGCTCGTCAAGCGCAGCTCTGGCTTGCCCCATCTGTTGATCCTGAGCTTGTGCCAGCGCGCTGATTTCGTTGAGTTCCCTTGCTGTCTGGTTAATTTGGCTGGTGGCATCGACCAGCACCTCTCTAGCTTGATGCATCCGGCTATAGCCCTCTTCGCTCAGGGTGTGGGAGCCTGCCATCGAGCTGCTGGCCTGCCGGGTACCCTCCTGCAGACGCAAGATAAGATCCTGCACATCCTTGGTGGCGGTCTGGGTGCGCACCGCCAGTTGGCGCACCTCGTCGGCCACCACCGCAAAGCCCCGCCCCATATCCCCTGCCCGGGCAGCCTCGATAGCGGCATTGAGGGCCAGCAGGTTGGTCTGGTTCGAGACATCGCGGATGAGGTTCATGATCTGGGTGATGTTGTTGCTGTCCCTGACCACCTCTTCAAGCAGCGCGGACGAGGTGCCGATGCTGCTGCGCAAAGTATCGAGACGATCGGCACTCTGGATCACATCCTGTTCGACACTGAGCATGTGGTCAGCGATGCGCCGGGTCACGTCGCTGACCCCCTCGGAACGGCTGGCGATCTGCTCGGCATTGCTGCCGATGGCAGCGACTACATTGGTCAGTTCTTGGATGCTCCTTGCCTGCTGGCACGCTTCTCCCGCCAGTGCCTGCGCCTGATGAAGGGTTTGCGAGGATTGGGCGGAGAGGGCACTCCCCGATTGTTGGAAGCGGGAGAAGCTCTGGTTAAGACTCTGGATCAGCCGGTTGAAGCTCTGGGCCATCTGGCCCAGCTCCGACTCGTCGGAGAAGTCGAGGCGGGTCGCCAGATCCCGATCGGCGGTGATGTGGTGCATGCCATCGGCAGCCTGACGAATCGGGCGACTGATGGAGTGAGCCAACCAGGCGGAGGCCAGCATCGCCAGAGTGCCGATGGCGAGCGACACCATGATGATGAGCTGGCGTGACTCATGTAATCCCTCTTCCAACTCGGCGCTGTTGATCTCGCCAATCAGCAGCCGGTTGAGGGTGGGGATGTAGCGTACAGCAAGAAGGTAGGTTTCTCCCTCCAGCGTCAGTGCCTCAACTGCCACCTGTTCCCCAGCCTTGGGGATAAGCCGTTTGACGGTATCGAGAAAGGATTGTTGATGGTGAGCGGCATCTTTTTGCTCCAGTGCGGGGTGGATCTCGATATTGCCTTCCATGTCCGCCAGATAGACCTGACCGCTCTTGCCGATCCGATAGCTGCTGATGAGCTTGCTCAGGGTGCTCATGTCGATGGAGGTACCGGCCACCGCCAGGGTATTGCCCTCGTGGGTGACGGCGGTATTGATATAGAGGGAGGCACGCTGGTTGAAATCGGAGATGTCGAGGTTCAGTTCGTAAGGTTGATTGCGCTGGAGAAAACCGTAAAACCACTCATCTTTCGGGTCTGACTCGCTCAGCGCTTTCTGGGCGGTGGGGCCGTCACTGAAGTTGAGCAAGGTGTTGGTCTGGCGAGGGGCAATAAAGACGTTACCGCCGAGACGTCGTTGCAGAGCCTGAAAGTAGCGCTCCATCTCGGGCCACTCAGCTTCTGGCATGCCAGCGGTCAGCCAGTCGATGACGAAGCTGTTGCTGGCGAGCGCTTGCGCCTCGGTCAGGTGCTGGGTCAGCTGGGCGGTCAGCTGGTTGGCAATGCGGTCCACACTGCTTGGCAGCTCATAGCGTTCGACCCGCTGCTGTGCCTGCGTGTGGGATATCTGCTCGAGGATCAGGGTGATGCAACTGATGGCGATAACCATCAGTATCGCTACGCCGGAGAGGATCCGGGTGCGGATCCCGAGCCCTGACCAGAGTGAGTGCAGTGTAAAACGGTGTATCGCCCTCTCCATATTTCTCTCCTCCATAAAGAAAGGCCGCATATGCGACCCAGATGATGATTATAGATAGAGAACTCAATTGTGTTGTGACGGTTGGTGAGAACAAGATTCACCAGATAAAAACAGGGGGAGCAACGGGAGGGGAGGGCCGGCAAGGGGTAGACAAAAAGAGGCCGACGTGATGGTCGGCCTCCTTGGTGTTTATCTCAACGGAATGTCGGGAGCCCGATCAATCCTCTTCAGCCCAACGGCGTGAACGCTCAACCGCTTTTTTCCAGCCGTTGTAGCGCTTGGCGCGATCGTCTCTGTCCATCTGCGGGATGAACTCGCGGTCCACGCTGAACTTGTCTTCCAGCTCGTCGGAGCTCTTCCAGAAGCCGACTGCCAGACCCGCTAGGAAGGCGGCGCCCATGGCGGTGGTCTCGATGCGGGTCGGACGCACCACAGGGGTGTGCATCATGTCAGCCTGGAACTGCATCAGGAAGTCGTTGGCCACGGCGCCGCCGTCTACTTTCAGCGCAGCCAGCTTGATGCCGGAGTCTTGCTGCATGGCATCCAGCACATCGCGGCTCTGATAGGCGATGGATTCCAGCGCGGCACGGATGATGTGGTTGCGGTTGGCGCCACGGGTCAGGCCGACCATGGTGCCGCGAGCATAGGGATCCCAGTAGGGCGCGCCTAGGCCGACGAAGGCCGGTACCAGATAGACGCCGTTGGTGTCACCCACCTTGGAGGCGAAGTAGTCGGTATCGCGGGCATCGTGAATGATCTTCAGCTCGTCACGCAGCCACTGGATGGTGGCGCCGCCCATAAACACCGCACCTTCCAGCGCGTAGTTCACTTCCCCTTTCGGGCCGATGGCAACGGTAGTCAGCAGGCCGTTGCTGGAGCGAACCGGCTCGGTGCCGGTGTTCATCAGCATGAAGCAGCCGGTGCCGTAGGTGTTCTTGGCCATCCCTTTTTCAAAGCAGAGCTGGCCAAACAGGGCAGACTGCTGGTCACCGGCGATACCGGCGATGGGGATGCGGGAGCCGCCACCACGGGTGGTGTAGCCGTACACTTCGGAAGAGGGTTTCACTTCCGGCAGCATGGACATGGGGATGCCCAGCTCGTCCAGCATCTTCTGATCCCACTTCAGCTCGCGGATGTTGTAGAGCATGGTACGGGAGGCGTTGGTCGGGTCGGTGACGTGCACTTCGCCATTGGTCATCTTCCAGACCAGCCAGGTGTCGATGGTGCCAAACAGCAGCTCGCCGTTCATCGCCTTCTCGCGGGCACCTTCCACGTTGTCGAGGATCCACTTCACCTTGGTACCGGAGAAGTAGGCATCCAGCACCAGGCCGGTGTTCTCGCGAACATACTCTTCCAGACCGCGAGCTTTGAGCTCTTCGCAGATGGCGGCGGTGCGGCGGCACTGCCAGACGATGGCGTTGTAGATGGGCTTGCCGGTGGCCTTTTCCCATACCACTGTGGTTTCACGCTGGTTGGTGATACCGATGGCGGCGATCTCTTCGCTGCGCAGGCCAGTCTTGGCCAGCACTTCGGTAAAGACGGAGGATTGGGTCGCCCAGATCTCCATCGGGTCGTGCTCTACCCAGCCCGCTTTCGGGTAGTGCTGGGTGAATTCGCGCTGGGAGGTACCGACAATATTGGCATCCTGATCAAACACGATGGCGCGGGAAGAGGTGGTTCCCTGGTCCAGAGCGACGACATATTTCTTTTCAGCAGACATGATGTTCTCCACGTTTCTATTTTCCACGTTTTTATACGTTGGAGGGGGCCGCTCTTATGCGGCAGCCTCTTCTTTGGCGGTTTGGGTAGCTTGCTCGGTGGTGACGACACGGTTGCCCGGGACGCAGGGAGCCAGCACTTTGACATACAGAGCGGTACCAATCTGGGCGCCAACGATGGGGCCAAGGATCGGAACCCAGAAGTAGGGGTTGTCACGACCACCGGTCAGGGCAACATCACCCCAGCCAGCAAAGAACGCGAACAGTTTCGGACCAAAGTCACGGGCCGGGTTCATGGCAAAACCGGTTAACGGGCCAAGGGAGGCACCGATCACCGCGATCAGGATACCGATCAGCAGGGCGGCAGCGAAACCCTTGGGGGCGCCGTTGTTGTTGTCACCCAGCGCCATGATGCCCAGCATCAGGACAGCGGTGATCACCAGCTCGACGGCAAAAGCTTGCATGTTGGTCAGCAGGGCATTGGGGTAGGTGGAGAAGATCCCGGCGGTGCCGAGGCTCTCGACACTGCCGCGCACCACGTTATGGGTCACTTCCCATTGGGTGAAAAGGTTACCATAAAGGAAGTAGACAAGGGCGGCGAAGCAGAAGGCACCGGCCATCTGGGCGATGATGTAGGGCACCACCTTGCGCTTGTCGAAACCGCAGAAGGTCATCAGCGCCAGGGTGACGGCCGGGTTCAGGTGGGCACCTGAAATACCGCCGGTCACATAGATGGCGATGGCCACGCCCAGACCCCAGGTAATGGAAATTTCCCACTGCCCGAAGTTGGCGCCTGCCAGCACCAGTGCCGCCACACATCCGACACCGAAAAATATCAGCAGGCCGGTTCCGATAAACTCGGCGATGCACTCGCCAAGCAGGGTATTGGGTCTTTGTATGCTCATACTTTTATTCCTTATATCCACCCGTAGAGGTTTGATGTTCCGTTCTATCTTTTTGTGTCTATCCGTTGCTGCCGAAAACGTTTCCTTGTTGTTTTTGCGTCTTGCGCAAACGTTATGCTCGTTTGCGCTCGTTATCGGTCGTGACAGAAAATAACCCTTCCCAATAATTTCACCATCCCCCCTCCATAGGAAATGTGGACAAGATCCCACTCATTGCTAAGAAAATGTGACGTAAAGCATCTTGATAACCGCCAGTTACCACTTAGGGGGTAGCTTGCAACCCTTGCCACACAAGGGCTGGCGCTTGCTGAGTGATTTCTCATTTGGAGCTTTTATTTGTAATAAAACTGCAATATTTGAGCATGCATCACAGATTAAATGAGCGCATATGAGCACAATAGGCTCGCTTGCGAATCAGCGGACTCACATGATTCGTTGGAATGGTCAGGGCATCCTCAACCGCCCATAACAACAATAAGGAAGCAGAACATGCTTAGTCTCTTCAGGCCTGCGGCGCACATCGACAGGCTCCCGGCTGACAAGGTCGACCCCTTCTACAAACGCATGCGTTGGCAGGTGTTTTTCGGGATCTTCTTCGGTTACGCCGGCTACTACCTGGTACGGAAAAACTTCAGTCTGGCGATGCCCTATCTGATCGAGCAGGGCTTCTCCCGTGGTGATCTCGGTTTCGCGCTCTCCGGGGTCTCCATCGCTTACGGTTTGTCCAAGTTCCTGATGGGGAACGTCTCTGACCGTTCCAACGCCCGTTACTTCCTCTCCGCCGGTCTGCTGCTCTCGGCTGCCATCATGTTCATGATGGGTACCATGGACTGGGCCACCTCCAGCATTGCCATCATGTTTGTGCTGTTGTTCCTGAACGGTTGGGCACAGGGCATGGGCTGGCCGCCCTGCGGTCGCACCATGGTGCACTGGTGGTCACAGAAAGAGCGCGGCGAAGTGGTTGCGGTCTGGAACGTGGCGCACAACGTGGGTGGCGGCATGATTGGCCCGCTGTTTATCCTCGGGATGGGCTGGTTCAACGACTGGCGCAGCGCCTTCTATGTGCCTGCGGCAGCGGCGGCCGCCATCGCGGTGATCGCCTTCTTCGTGATGCGTGATACCCCGCAATCGGTCGGTCTGCCTCCCATCGAGGAGTACAAGAACGACTATCCGAAGGATTACAACGAGAGCCACGAGCAGGAGTTCTCCGCCAAGGAGATCTTCGTCAAGTACGTGCTGCACAACAAACTGCTGTGGTACATCGCGATCGCCAACGCCTTCGTTTACCTCATTCGTTACGGTGTGCTGGACTGGGCTCCAACCTACCTGAAAGAGGCCAAGCACTTCACCGTCGACAACTCCTCCTGGGCTTACTTCCTCTACGAGTGGGCCGGTATTCCGGGCACCCTGCTGTGTGGCTGGATCTCTGACAAGATGTTCCAGGGCCGCCGTGCCCCGGCCGGTATCCTGTTCATGGTGCTGGTGACCCTGGCTGTACTGGTTTACTGGTTCAACCCGGCCGGCAACCCGACCATCGACATGATGGCGCTGGTGGCTATCGGCTTCCTGATCTACGGCCCTGTCATGCTGATTGGCCTCTATGCTCTTGAGCTGGCACCGAAGAAAGCAGCCGGTACTGCGGCAGGTTTCACCGGTCTGTTCGGTTATCTGGGCGGCGCGGTCGCGGCCAACGCCATGCTGGGTTATACCGTTGACCACTTCGGTTGGGATGGCGGCTTCATGGTGCTGACTGTCTCCTGCGTGCTCTCTATCATCCTGCTGGCGATGACCCTCAAGCACGAGAACATTGCCGTTGCGGCCAAGAAAGCGGCTGCCCATAAGGCATAAAACGTGATCCTCAGCTTATTGATCCCAAAGGGGATCAGGTAAACTGCCAAAAGGCCCCGCATCTGCCGGGGCCTTTTTTTGTCTCATCATCGGAGTGCAAGCGTGAAGCAAACCCAACGACATCTGGAGATCCTGGACGTCCTGACGCGGCAGGGATTTGTCTCGACCGACGATCTGGTGACCCACTTTGACGTCAGCCCCCAGACCATTCGCCGGGATCTGAACGATCTCGCCGAACAGAACAAGATCCGGCGCCATCATGGCGGTGCCTCCCTGCATTCGAGTACCGTCAATACCGCCTACAGCGCCCGTAAAGTGATGCAACTCAAGGAGAAAGAGCGCATCGCCCGCGAGGTAGCGGCCAATATTCCCGACGGCTCATCGCTCTTTATCGACATAGGTACCACCACCGAAGCCATTGCCCGCGCCCTGCTCGATCACCGCGAGCTGCGCATCGTCACCAACAACCTCAACGTGGCCAGCATTCTGACGGCCAAGGATGACTTCACCGTCATCATTGCCGGCGGCGAGATCCGTAACCGCGATGGCGGCATCGTGGGGGAGGCGACCCGCGACTTTATCGGCCAGTTTCGCATGGACTATGGCGTCATCGGGATTTCGGGGATCGACAACGACGGCTCCCTGCTCGATTTCGACTATCACGAGGTGAAGATCGCCCAGGCCATCATCGCCCACTCCCGTCAGGTGTTCCTGGCCGCCGACCACACCAAGTTTGGTCGCAATGCCATGGTCAATCTGGGCAATCTCAGCCAGATCCACGCCCTCTTTACCGATCAGGAGCCACCGGAAAAGCTGGCGCGATTGATGGCGCAACACCAGATCGCCTGCCACATCTGCTGACGGCGAAACACGCCAAGGCTGTGCCGGTCGCCCGTCAGGGCGGCCTCCTTTCTCTTTCTCTCCCCCAGTCCCGCACTCATCCCACCCCTTTATGGGTATTGCCAAAACCACTATTCAATCAGGTTTTTTTGGCTATTAACCCGCCGGTTTTGGCCCGACGCCATTCGGTCACTTGCCGTATCACTTTTGCCACCTCTGGCGGGCTGTGGCGATCACACTTTCGCCATAAAATGTTCGTTTGTTGTATTTTCATGTTCTAAAATGAGCGAAATCAAACATTGCTGTTATAGCAATCATAAAAATGAAAGTAGGTGAACATGAGCGAACATTATGATCTGGTCGTCGTCGGTGGCGGCATCAACGGGGTCGGCATCGCAGCCGATGCGGCAGGACGGGGTCTGAAGGTTGCCCTGTTTGAGGCGCAAGATCTCGCCTCTGCCACCTCGTCCAACTCCAGCAAGCTGATCCACGGCGGTTTGCGCTATCTCGAGCATTACGAATTCCGGCTGGTGAAAGAGGCGTTGGCGGAGCGTGAGGTGCTGCTCGGTATGGCGCCTCACATCGCCCGTCCCATGCGTTTTCGCCTGCCGCACCGCCCGCACCTGCGTCCGGCCTGGATGATCCGCGCCGGTCTGTTCCTCTATGACAATCTGGCCAAGCGCGACAAGCTAAAAGGGAGCTGTGGCGTGCGCTTCCTGCCGCAAGATGGTTTGACCGCAGGGATCAACAAGGGGTTTGAATACTCGGATGCCTGGGTCGACGATGCCCGGCTGGTTGTGCTTAACGCCATGATGGCCCGTGACAAGGGGGCCGACGTGCAGACCCGCACCCGTTGCATCAAGGCGGTGCGCGGATCCAAACACTGGACGCTCACTTTGGAGCGGGAAGGGGGCGAGCAGTTCACCGTCACCTGCCGTGGTCTGGTCAATGCGGCGGGCCCCTGGGTCAAGACCTTCTATGACGAGAGCCTGCACGAGAAATCCCCCCGCGGCATTCGCCTTATTAAAGGCAGCCACATGATAGTGCCGCGCATCCATGAGCGCGAAGAGGCCTATATCCTGCAAAACGAAGACAACCGCATCGTCTTCGTCATCCCTTATCAGCAGGACTACTCCCTCATCGGCACCACGGATGTGGAGCACCACGGCAGTCCGCGGGAAGCGAAGATCAGCGAGGCCGAAATTACCTACCTGTGCAAGGTGGTCAACGCCCACTTCACTCGCCAAATTGCGCCGAAAGATGTGATCTGGACCTATGCCGGGGTGCGCCCGCTCTGTGACGACGAGTCAGACTCGCCGCAGGCGGTGACCCGCGACTACACCCTCGAGCTCTCTGGCGAGTCTGACGGTGCGCCGCTCTTGTCGGTGTTTGGCGGAAAGCTCACCACCTATCGCAAGCTGGCACAGGCCGCCTGCAACAAGCTCAAGCCCTGGTTCAGCCAGATGGGGGATGACTGGACGGCGACCAGCCGTCTGCCCGGCGGCGAGTTTGACTGCTCGGTACGCGAGCTGGCCCGCGCCTTTGCGCTGGAGTTTGACTGGCTCGATGATCGCAGCGCCCTGCGCATTGCCGAGGCCTATGGTGCCCATGCCCGTCTCTGGCTGAAAGAGGATCGCGGCATTCACTTCGGTGGCGGCCTGTACGAGTCGGAAGTGCGTTATCTCATCGAGCGGGAGTGGGCCTGTTCACTGGACGATATCCTCTGGCGCCGCAGCAAGCTGGGGCTGCGCCTGAACGAGTCAGAGCAGCAAATGCTGCAGATCTGGCTCGACCAATACCATCAGGCTCTGCGCAAGGCGAGCTGATGAGTGACGGTGGGCAGTGCGCTGCTGCCCACCGTAAATATGAAACAAACCTCTGATAGAACAATTACCTACACACAATAATAAAGAGCATCACATATGAAAAAACTCGCCGTTTCCCTCATCGCCTTGAGCCTTGGGGCCTCCCTCTCATTACCCGTGTTGGCTGCCGATGAAGGCAAGGTGGTTATCGCCCACCGTGGCGCTTCCGGCTACCTGCCCGAGCATACCCTGGAGTCCAAGGCGCTGGCATATGGCATGGGGGCCGATTATCTGGAGCAGGATCTGGTGATGACCAAGGATGACCAGCTGGTGGTGATGCACGATCACTTCCTCGATGGCATCACCGATGTGGCGGCGCGCTTCCCCGGTCGTGCCCGTCCGGACGGTCGTTACTATGTGGTGGATTTCACTCTGGATGAGGTGCGTTCCCTGCGTATGACCGAGCCATTCCAGCTGGTGGATGGCAAGCAGGTGCCGGTCTATCCGGCCCGCTTCCCGCTCTGGAAGTCAGACTTCAAGATCCACACCTTCCAGGAGGAGATCGAGATGATCCAGGGGCTCAACAAGAGCACCGGCAAGAACATCGGCATCTACCCGGAGATCAAAGCGCCCTGGCTGTTCCGTCACGAAGGCAAGGATATCTCCAAGGCGGTGCTGAAGGTGCTCAAGGAGTACGGCTATACCGGGAAGGATGACAAGGTCTATCTGCAGTGCTTCGATGCCGATGAACTCAAGCGCATCAACAGCGAACTGATGCCCGCCATGGGTATGGATCTGAAACTGGTGCAGCTGATGGCCGAGACCGACTGGAACGAGACCATGGTCTACGACGCCAAGGGCAAGGCGACCCCCTACAACTATGACTGGATGTTCAAGCCGGGGGCGATGAAAACCATCGCCAGCTATGCCGAAGGGATTGGCCCGTGGAAGCCGATGATCGTCACCGAGCCGGGCACTTTGGGCAAGCCGGTCTTCACCGGCATGGTAAAAGAAGCCCATGCGGCGGGCCTGAAAGTTCACCCCTATACCTTCCGTCAGGATGAGGGGCAGATCCCGGCCTATGCCAAGGACTTCACCGATCTCCTTAATATCTTCCTCTATCAGGCTGATGTGGATGGGGTGTTCAGTGACTTCCCTGACAAGGCGGTGGCCGTCATCAAGGCCCATCAAGAGGCGGCCAAATAGCACTCTGGCGCCATTTGGATGCAAAGCGAGGCCAATTGGCCTCGCTTTTTGTTTCAGGTTCCTGTAACGGGAGTGTGCGCCCTGTCAGAAAATAGCCAGATCACGTCATGGTGTGCCGGATCTGCATCATTTTACGCAGTTTTTACGTAGCAGATCGCTGGCATGAAATCGGCAGAGCGGTTAGTCTAGCGGCGTTGAACCAACCCCATGAGGTACAGATGAAAACCGTATTGCGTTTTAGCCTGCTGGGCGCCTTGTTGCTGGGTGGCCATGCCTTCGCCGCCGAGCCGAAAAAATTTGATATCAGCATGTTCCCAGCCGCTGACGTGAATCAGGAACGTGTGGTGATCCGCCTGCCTGAAGTCGAGAAAGAAGCCGACATGATGGTCGAGCTGCAGGTCGGCAAAAAGATGATGGTTGATTGCAACGTACCGCGTTTTGCAGGCAACCTGGAACAGCACAGCGTCAAAGGTTGGGGCTACAACTACCTGAAGCTGGGCAAAGTCTCCGACCCCATCAGCACCCTGATGATGTGCCCGGATAACCAGCAGAAAGAGACCTTCGTCCAGATCTACGGTCAGGGCTTCTTCGTGAACTACAACTCAAAACTGCCGTTCGTGATTTACGTGCCGCAGGAGTATGAAGTGCGCTACCGTCTGTGGCGTGCCGACAACCTGGCCCAACCGGCCATGATTGAGTAAGCATGTTTGAACCAAAGGTTCAGCTGGTTCATCTGATGTGATAAATAAAGCGCCGTATGGCGCTTTATTTTTGCCTGCACAGTCCAAAAAGTGACGTGCAAATTGGCTGCACGTTTACATAAGTTTATTATTTATCAACGTTTTTTGTGTGTTATGCCACAAAATCGGCGTCAGCGATGGGGCAAAGTGACTTCGATAAAAGATATTTATTAACATAGTGAGAAAATTGATTTTGCACTCGGCGATGGCCTGATGATACTTGCCCGCAAAGGTCAAACTAACCAGAAAAAAGAGCACTATGAGCTTCGAATCAGACAAGCGTTTCAACGACTTCAAACATTTTCCCCGTGGCCTGCGTCGCAGTGGTGAATTCACTGTGGCCGAAGCGGACAGTCTGGAAAAGTATGGTACCGCCATGCTGGCACTCTACCAGGGCAACCTTGCACCCCGTGACGATGTCGAGTCCGCCTTCGTCGAGCAGGTCAAATCCGGCGCAGCCGGTGCCAACCCCCATGCCAAGGTGTGGTTCAAGTACCTCAAGGTGATCGGTCCCAAGCGTGTTCATCGCCTCTGCACCGTTGTTGGTGGTGCCAGCGAAGAGAGCAGCGGTGGCGGCAGCTTTGATGTCGGTGGTGGCAGCGGCGGTGGCAGTGACGAGTCCATCGATTAATGGATACCGAGCTGCTTCGGACCTTTATCGAGGTGAGCAAGACCCGGCATTTTGGCCGGGCTGCTGAAAATCTCTACCTGACCCAGTCGGCGGTGAGTTTCCGGATCCGCCAGCTAGAGCAGCAACTGGGTGTCAGTCTGTTTGCCCGTCATCGCAACAACATCCGCCTGACCGCCTCCGGTGAGCGTCTGCTGCCCTACGCAGACGCCATCTTGCACACCCTTGGTCGCGCCAAGCAGGATGTTGCGCTCTCGCCAGGATTCAGCCAGCAGTTGGCCATCGGCGCGCCCGCGGTGTTCTGGGAGCTCGATTTCAACGACTGGCTCAATCATATCTATGCACTGGCGCCCGGTTTAGCGGTACGGCTGGAAACGGCTTCCCGTGAGCACCTCTGCCGTCAGTTGCTGGAGCGCTCCCTCGATCTGGCCCTGCTCTCCGAACCCACCAAGATCGACGAGATTGCCCTGCATCCCATCGGTGAGCTGGTGTTCGAGCTGGTGAGTCGGGATCCGGCCGCCAATGCCGACAACCTGATGCAGATGCCGCACATCCACCTCGACTGGGGCACCAGCTTCGAGCCGCAACCCAGCCGCTTGCAGAGCCTGCAAAAGACCCCGGTGCTGCACTCCAGCTCCGCTAGCATGGCGTTGCAGTTCGTGCTGGCCAACGGTGGTGCTGCCTACCTGCCACGGCGCATGGTCAGCCCCTTCCTCGAGAAGGGGGCGCTCCATCTGGTGGAGGGGGGCCAGCCGCTGAGCCGTCCGCTCTATCTTGCATATCTGGAGAAATCCGATCGCCGTGAGCTGATCGATCAGCTGTTGACCCTGCCACTGGGTTGGCACGACGCCGAACTGCGCCTCAACGTCGAATAAGCGTCGAGTGTTATCCAAGAAAGAGCCCACCCCACTGTGGGCTCTTCTGTTTGGAGCAGATTGCAGGGAGCGAGGTCACGTAATTGGCGCGGGAGGCTTGGCGTCATCGGCCTGTAACGGTACCTTTTCAGGCTGTTTATCCGATTGAGCACTGACAGGGATGGATTGTAATTGATCGACTTTAGTCACCCCGAATGGCGGGCGCTGGCGCAGCAGTTGCTGAGCCACTCACCTGTGGTGATCCGTGGCCGTCAGTGGCAACCGCTGGTGGGCCTGCTCAAGGATAACCAGCTGCTGCTTGCCCACGGCAACCACAGCTATGAGCTCACCCCGGCCGGGCGGCGCTATCTCACCCGCGAGCTGATGCTGGCCGAGATCGCCACCGCTCCCCCCGAGCCCGAGGAGTGGTTGCATGCTCAGGGCTGGCAATTGGGGGAGCAGGTCAACGAACGGGTGCTGGCGGCGCTCTATCGCAAGAGCGAAGTGAACTTCACCCCCAACGAGCAGATCGATTTCGAGGACAAGGGGATCCGGCTCTGTGCCGATCAGCTGTTGCGCTTGCGCGCCGCCCAGCCGTTCAGCCTCTTTTTCAGCGGCGGCACCCTGATCGACGCAGCCCCCTGGTTGCAGGCGCTGGGGGAGGTGGCGCTGCCCGAGCGCACCCTGGCGGGTCTTGGCAAGATCCTGTGGGGGGAGGGGAGCATCGAGCGGGTGATCACCACAGACAGCGTCGGCGCCTTTGCCGAGCTGCCTCTTGAACCCGGCACCTTGCTGGTGTGGGCACCCCCATCGGCTCCCCTTGCCTTGCAGCAGGTGGTGGCCGCCTTGCCCCCCAATGTGCTGTGGAGTCATCTCACCGCCCTCGACCCTGCCGGGGTGGATCGGCTGCAGGCACTGGCCCAGCGCTTGGGTCGTCCGGCCAGCTGGTGGCTGCCTCGTGATCTGGCCCCCATCCTCAGCGCATATGCCCAGCCTTTGACTGAGGCTCGGCACTGGGAGCCGAGCCGGATTCCCAAGTCATTGTTAGCAGTTTGTAGCGGTTTGGTTGAGTCCAATGGTGGCTTGTCGGCCGAGGTGTGCGCGCTGGCACCAGCGTGGCATGCCGTTGGTTGAAATTGGCCCGAAAGCGAGCCAAAAAGCGGTTTTCCCCCATTGAACGCGGTGATATAAAGAGTTGACGAAGCGCTCGCCAGATGAGCGCTTTTGTTTATCAAGCCGCTTTGCCACCCAACGAACTCAACGGAATACAGGGAATACCATGTTTGAAAAGGTTGTTGCCGCCCCAGCGGATCCGATCCTGGGCCTGACCGAAGCCTTCCGTGCTGACTCTCGCAGCCACAAGATCAATCTGGGCGTAGGGATCTACAAGGACGAGTCCGGTGCCACCCCCATTCTTCACTGCGTCAAGAAAGCCGAGCAGAAGCTGCTGACCGACGAGAAGACCAAGAACTACCTCGGTATTGAAGGCAATATCGAATATGGCCGTATCGTGCAGCAACTGCTGTTCGGGCAGCATTCTGCGCTGGTTGCCAGCGGTCGTGCCAAGACCGCCCAAGCGCCGGGCGGTACCGGTGCCCTGCGTATCGCGGCCGAATTTGTGGTGCGCAATGGTCTGGCCAAGACCATCTGGATCTCCGATCCCACTTGGGCCAACCACGTCAGCGTATTCCAGGCCGCGGGCCTGACCGTCAAGTGGTACAAGTACTACGACGCCGCCACCAAGGGGCTCGACTTTGCCGCCATGCAGGCTTCGCTGGCCGAAGTGCAGCCGGGTGAGCTGGTGCTGCTGCACGGTTGCTGCCACAACCCGACCGGTATCGATCCCACTGCAGAACAGTGGCGCGCGCTGGCCAAACAAAGTGCTGCCGCCGGCTGGTTGCCGCTGTTTGACTTCGCCTATCAGGGTTTTGCCCGTGGTATCGAAGAGGATGCCGAAGGCCTGCGTATCTTCGCCGAATGCCATGACGAGCTGCTGGTGGCGAGCTCTTTCTCCAAGAACTTCGGCCTCTACAACGAGCGGGTCGGTGCCTTCACGCTGGTCAGCGCAACCAAAGAGATCGCCGATGTGGCCTTCACTCAGGTCAAGACCGTGATCCGTGCCAACTACTCCAACCCGCCGTCACACGGCGCCGCTGTGGTCACAGCCGTGGTGAGCGATCCGGCTCTCTATGCCGAGTGGGTCGAAGAAGTGGCCGCCATGCGGGTGCGTATTCGCGAGATGCGCGAGCTGCTGGTAGAGAAGCTGGCTGCCCTCGGCGTGAGCCAGGATTTCAGCTTTATCCGCGAGCAGAACGGCATGTTCTCCTTCTCCGGTCTCTCCAAGGATCAGGTTGAACGCCTCAAGAGCGAATTTGCCATCTATATCGTCGGCTCCGGCCGGATCAGCGTAGCCGGTATTACCCGCGCCAATATCGATCCCCTGTGCGAGGCGATCGCCAAGGTGCTGTAATCGCATCGCCTGATGCTCTGGCACTATGCAGCACTATGCCATAAAAAAGCCCGTCACCTTGGTGACGGGCTTTTTTGATCGTCAACGGCTGATCGCCAAACAAGGCTAAGGGCGGCTCAGTGGTGGCGGGCACCTTGCCACAGTTTGCGCAGTTGCAGCAGCAGCGCGGTCAGGGCGCCGCCGCTCAGGGCGGTGAGCACCGCCAGCAGCAGGCTGCCGAGCAGGAAGGGGGGCACCAGGGTCGCCGCTTCCTGCTCCAGCCAATGGAGGGTCCAGGTAAGGTGGAAGGGCTCCGGCGTCTGGTGCAGCACCAGACAGCCGGTGCGATAGGCGTAGAGATACATGAATGGCAGGGTCAGCGGATTGTTGAACCAGACTGCCAGCAGCGCCAGCGGCAGGTTGAGGCTGAATGCCAGCGCCAGACCGACTGCGATAAGCGAGTGCATCGGGATGGGGAACCAGCAGGCGAAGATCCCGGCTGCTACCGCGCCGCTCAGGGCGCGGGTTCCCCCTTGCCAGAGTGCTGGGGCAAGCAGTCGTTCACCAAACAGGGCAAACCACTTCTGCTGGCGCAGGGTATCGGGATCGAGCTTGAAGCGGGCAAACCAGCGACTCAGCATGGGCGGGCCATCTTGCGTTTTTGCCACTGGCGCACCGTGCTGATCCGCCAGAAGGTGCGGATCAGGGTGTAACCGATAAGAGAACTGAGCAGGGCCAGGATCAGCGAGCCCAGCAACAGCGGCGGTGCCACTGTGCCCAGTACCGAGACCAGCCACTCCCAGGTGAATTCAATCTCTATCTGCTGCGCTGAATGTCCCAGCAGCTGGCAACCCACCAGATAGGCGCCATAGAGCAGGGGCGGCATGGTAAAGGGGTTGGAGAGCCAGACCAGCGCCACCGAGAGCGGCAGATTGACCCGGCACAGGATGGCGCCTCCGGCGGCCAGCAGCATCTGGCAGGGGAGCGGCACCCAGGCCATGAAGAGGCCCACCGCAAAGGCCCCGGCGGCCGAGCGGCGGTTGAGGTGCCAGAGGTTGGCATCGAGCAGCAGTTTGCCGAACAGCCGCAGGTGCTTGTGTTCTTTCAGGGTTTGCTGATCGGGCATCCAGCGTTTAATGAGTCGTTTGGGCATATTGAAACCTTGCTAAATACTTGCTCCATGGATCTGCGTCTGTTGTCGTTTGCCCTGGGGGCAAGCTCCTCACTGCTCTGGCCATGGTTACCTTCACTCGCATGGGGGGGCCTGTTGCTGTCCCTGCTGATCCCCCTTGCATATTGCCGTGCCTGGCGGTGGCTGTTTCTCCTGCTCGGCATCCTCTGGATGCAGGCCAATCTTGCCTATCGGCTGGCCTGGCTGGAGCGGTTGGGCGATCAGACGAGCCACATGATAACCGCACAGCTGCAAAGTGCAGAGCCCGAGGGGGATAAATTTGTCCGGCTGCTGCTGCGGGTGAGCACCCTCGACGAGCAACCGGTGACACCTGAGCCCCTGATCCGGGTCAATGCCTATCAGGCATTACCCGCCATGACGGTAGGCAGCCGGATCACCCTGGTGACCTCGTTGAAACCGGCTCACGGTCTTGCCAACGAGGCGGGGCTGGATGGGCGGCGTCTGCTGCTGGGCAAGGGGATCACCGCCACTGGCAATCTGCGTCGGGTGATAGATATTCAACAGGCACCTGCGGGTTGGCGTGAACGCTGGTTGGGGGCCGCGACCGAGAGTTGGCGTCCGCTTGACCATGCCCCCTTGCTGGCGGCGCTCACTTTTGGCGAGCAGAGCGGCATCACGGATGCCCAGTGGGAGCTGTTTCGCGGCAGCGGCCTGACCCATATCATCGCCATCTCAGGGCAACACATCGCGCTGGTGGCGGTGCTTGGGTGGTGGCTGGGCAGGCTGTTTGGTCTGCGCGGCGCCATCATCACCTCCCTGCTGTTTGCCGCCGTCTACAGTGCGTTGGCCGGATTTGCGGTGGCCACCGAACGGGCTCTTATCATGGTGCTGGTGTGGAGTGTATTGCGCTGGAGCCGGCGAGAGTGGCCGGCCTGGCGCATCTGGCTGTGGGCCTTTGTGGTATTGACCCTCTGGGATCCCTTCGCCCTCTATTCGGCCGGCTTCTGGCTCTCGTTTCTGGCGGTGGCCATCTTGCTGCTGGTGGGATATGTCCACGACAAGCCGGGGCTCTGGCAGATCCAGCTCTGGCTGCTACTCGGTCTGCTGCCGCTGCAACTGGCGTTGTTCGAGGGGATAGCGCCCCTTGCCATGGTGATCAACCTGTTGGCGGTGCCGCTCTTTTGTATCGCCATCATCCCGCTGGCCCTGATCGGTGTGCTGCTGGCGCCGCTCTCCACCTCGCTTGCCTACGGCCTGTTCTGGCTGGCGGATTTGGGGCTCGGGTGGGTGTTGACGATCCTGAACTGGCTTTCCGATCAACTGCAACTGTGGTGGCCACTGCCCGGCTGGTGGCTGCCGCTTTGCACCCTGCTGTTGCTGCTCTGGTTCGCCGCGCAGTGGCGCCCGGCACGTTGGCTGTTGCTACCGGGTCTGTGTGCGCTGTTGTTGGCGCTCTGGCCAACGCCAGTCCGCTGGCAACTGCGGGTGCTGGATGTGGGGCAAGGGCTGGCAGTGCTGATCAGCAAGGGGGAGCGTGCCATCCTCTATGACACAGGTGATCGCTATCCCGGAGGCTACAACATGGCGGACGCGGTGATCCTGCCCCAGCTAAGCCATCTGGGGATCTGGGTCATCGATCGCCTCATCATCAGCCACAAGGATCGGGACCATGCCGGCAATCGCAAGCGACTGCTCAGCGCCATGCCGGTGCGTCACGAGTTCTCCTCTTACCCCTTCAGTGAGGGAACCACCCTGTGCCAGCGTGGGCAACAGTGGCGCTGGCAGGGGCTCTCGTTTGTGGTGCTCTGGCCCGAATACCCAGGCGGTGGGCGTAACAACGATGGCTGCGTGGTACGCATCAGCGATGGCGAGCGCAGCATATTGCTGAGCGCCGATATCGAACGGCAGGCCGAACAACGACTGGTGGCGCTGGAGGGGGAGGGGTTGGCCAGCACCTTGCTGGTGAGCCCCCATCATGGCAGTCGCACCTCCTCCACACCCTCGTTTGTCGCGGCGGTGGCGGCAAAGGATGTGATCCACAGCGCCGGTTTTATGAATCAGTGGGGCTTTCCCCGTCCCGATGTGGTGGCCCGCTATCGGGATGCCCGCCAGTGGATCACCGGTCAGCAAGGGGCGATGCTGGTCGAACCCACCGCAGCGGGCTTGAGCGTCACTGCCGAGCGAGATCTGGGTCCCTGGTACCGGCGCAGTGGCGAGTGGTGGCGACCGCGAGTGTGGTTTGAGCAATAATCGGCCATTTCTGCCGTGGAGGAATGCGATATAGGTGGCGGCGCTTGGTGTAAGCCTGCGCTTTGGCTAGAATAGCCCGTCATTTCCATTACTAACGGCTATTCATGCAACAAGAAACCTCACAAGAGAGCTGGCCAGTATTCAAACGCCTGCTCGGTTATGTCCGTGATCGCAAGCTGGGCCTGGTCGGTGGCATCATCGGGATGCTGGGCTATGCCGCCGTGGATACCACCTTTGTCTACTCCATCAAGCCGCTGATCGATCAGGGCATCAATGGCAACGACAGCACCGTTTTGAAATGGATGCCTTTCTTCGTCCTCGGCATCGTGGCCCTGCGCGGTGTCGCCAACTTTCTCTCCAACTACTGCATGGCCTGGGTTGGCAACCACGTCGTGATGCGTCTGCAACAGCAGGTGTTCAATCACATGGTGGCGATGCCGATGAGCTTCTTCGACCGTCAGAATACCGGTCATCTGCTCTCCAAGGTGACCTATGACGCCAGTCAGGTCTCCTCGGCGGCGAGTACCACGCTGGTGACCCTGGTGCGGGAAGGGGCGACCGTGGTCGGCCTGCTCGGCCTGATGTTCTGGCACTCCTGGCAGCTGTCGGTGATCTTTTTGGTGGTTGGCCCGCTGGTGGGGGTCATCATCGGCCTTATCAGCCGTCGTTTCCGCCAGATCAGCCGTCACATTCAGCAGGCGGTGGGGGATATCACCACCTCCACCGAGCAGATGCTCAAAGGGCACAAAGAGGTGCTGATGTTTGGTGGCCAGAAGGTGGAAGAGAAACGCTTCTTCCAGGTCAGCAACAACATGCGCCAGCAAACCATGAAGATGGTCGCGGCTGATGCCATCGGCAGCCCTGTGGTGCAGATGGTGGCCTCCATCGCGCTGGCTGCCTTCCTCTATGTAGCTACCATCGACAGTGTGCGCAGCGAGCTGACTGCCGGTACGTTTACCGTCATGATCACCTCCATGATGATGCTGCTCAAGCCGCTGAAAAGCCTGACCGACGTCAACAACCAGTTCCAGCGGGCCATCACTGCCTGCCACAGCCTGTTTGGCCTGCTCGACACCGAGCCGGAGCAGGATACCGGCACCCGCACTCTGGAGCGTGCTCGCGGCGAGATCGAGTTTCGCAACGTCACCTTCACCTACCCGACCAAGGACACCCCGGCGCTGCACAACGTCAGCTTCAAGGTGGAGGCGGGTAAGTCGGTGGCGCTGGTGGGCCGTTCCGGCTCTGGCAAGAGTACCATTGCCAGCCTGCTGACCCGCTTCTACGACATCGATCAGGGCGAGATCCTGCTGGACGGCATCAACATCCGCGAATACAAGTTGAGCGAGCTGCGCAAGCAGTACGCGCTGGTCTCCCAGCATGTTCACCTGTTCAATGACTCGGTGGCCAACAACATCGCCTACGCGGCAGAAGACAAATACAGCCGCGACCAGATCGTGCAGGCTGCTCGTATTGCCCATGCCGACGAGTTCGTCAGCAAGATGAGCAACGGATATGACACTGTGGTTGGCGAGAACGGTGCATCCCTCTCCGGTGGTCAGCGCCAGCGTGTGGCCATCGCCCGCGCTCTGCTGCGCGATGCGCCGGTTCTGCTGCTGGATGAGGCCACCTCGGCCCTCGATACCGAGTCCGAGCGCCACATTCAGGCGGCCATCGACGAGCTTTGCAAGGCGCGTACCTCGCTGGTGATCGCCCACCGTCTCTCCACCATCGAGAAGGCGGACGAGATCCTGGTGATCGACGAAGGTCATATCGTCGAGCGCGGTAACCACGAAGCATTGATGGAGCAGCGTGGCACCTATGCCCAGCTGCGCGCCATTCAGTTTGGCAACGCGGGAAGCAAGGCCTGATGCTGGAACGGCTCTGGTATCGCAAAAGTGGCTGGCGCTGGTTGCTGGCCCCCTTTGCCCTGCTGTTTGCCATCATCAGCGGCGCCCGCCGCTACGCCTATCGTCACGGCTGGCGCAGAGGGTATCGCGCCTCCTTGCCGGTGATCGTGGTGGGCAATATTTCGGTGGGGGGCAACGGCAAGACGCCGGTGGTGGTCTGGCTGGTGGAGCAGTTGCAAGCCCGTGGCTATCGTCCCGGGGTGGTGAGCCGTGGTTATGGTGGCAAGGCGCCCCATTACCCCTATCGGCTGGATAAGACTAGCACCACTGCGCAGGCCGGAGATGAGCCGGTGCTGATTGCCCGGCGCTGCGGCTGTCCGGTGGTGGTTGCCCCGAAACGGGCCGACGCGGTACGACTGCTGGAGAAGAGCGGTGAGGTGGATATCATCATCACCGACGACGGTCTGCAGCACTATGCGCTGGCCCGCGACATCGAGCTGGTGGTGGTGGATGGTGCCCGCCGTTTCGGCAACGCCTGCCTGCTGCCGATGGGGCCGCTGCGCGAGCCGATCACTCGTCTCAAACGGGTGGACGCCATCATCTGCAACGGCGGCGAGCCGGGCAAGGGGGAGTACCCCATGCAACTGGTCGCCGACACCCCGCGCCGGGTGCGCGACGATGCACCGCTTGCCGCCCCCTTGTCGGGGCCGGTCGATGCGCTGGCGGGGATCGGTCATCCACCCCGCTTCTTTGCCACCCTGGAAGGGCTCGGCTATCAGCTGGATCAGCAGGCCGCCTACGGCGATCATCACCCCTTCGATCGGGATGAGCTGGTGGGGCGCTTTGCCTGCAAGCCGCTGCTGATGACCGAGAAGGATGCGGTCAAGTGCCGCGCGTTTGCCCTCGATAACTGGTGGTATCTGCCGGTCAGCGCCGAGTTGCCCGCCTCCCTGCTCGATGCCCTGCTGCACAAGCTGGGGGCGAAGGCAAAGGGCGCGACCAGGGCGCAAGATTAATCTCTCTCGCCTCGGCGGGGGAGCAGGGGGGGAATATGCCCCGCATGGAATATCTGGTTGCTCGACATCCATCGCTGGCGTGATGAAGCCGCCAGCGCGACATCGTTGAAGGAGTATCGTTTTGGCTTTGGACATCAAGTTGCTCGACATCATCGCCTGCCCGGTCTGCAAGGGTAAGCTGCACTACAACAAAGCAGTCCATGAGCTGGTCTGCCGTTTTGACAAGCTGGCCTATCCGCTGGAGGAGGGGATCCCGGTGCTGCTGGAGAACCGTGCCCGTCCGCTCAATAGCGATGAGCTGCCGTCATGAGTTTCGTCGTCGTCATTCCGGCCCGCTATGCGTCAACCCGTCTGCCGGGCAAGCCGCTGGCTGATATCCATGGCAAGCCCATGGTGCAGCACGTGGTGGAGAAAGCCCTGCAATCCGGTGCCGATCGGGTGATCGTCGCCACCGATGACGAGCGGGTGCAGCAGGCACTGCTGAGCACCGGCGTCGAGGTGTGCATGACCTCACCGGATCACCAGTCCGGCACCGAGCGTCTGGCCGAGGTGTGCCGTCACTACGGCTTTGCCGCCGATACCATCATCGTCAATGTGCAGGGGGATGAGCCGCTCATTCCGCCCGCCATCATTCGTCAGGTGGCGGATAATCTGGCCGCTGCCACGGCGCCGATGGCGACCTTGTCGGTGCCGATCAAGGATGCCGAAGAGGCGTTCAACCCGAACGCAGTGAAAGTGGTGACTGACAAGGATGGCTACGCCCTCTACTTCAGTCGCGCCAGCATTCCCTGGGATCGGGATCGCTTTGCCAAGAGCCATGAGCAGATTGGTGACCACTACCAGCGCCATATCGGCATCTACGCCTATCGCGCCGGCTTTATCCAGCGTTACGTAGACTGGGCACCGAGCGTGCTGGAGCAGGTCGAGGCACTGGAGCAACTGCGGGTGCTCTGGTACGGGGAGAAGATCCACGTCGCCCAGGCCCTTGAAGCGCCGCCGGTCGGGGTGGATACCCAGGCCGATCTTGAGAAGGTGCGGGCCTTTTTGGCCAAGTGATGGCCACAGCACTAAAGTCATGAAAGACGGTGTCGCAAGGCACCGTTTTTTGTTTTGAAAATTTATATAATTATTTGATTTTAAACGCTAAACATGGGTTTTCTCAAACTTTTGGCGTGCATGGTTTGCCAAAGCGACGAGTTTGGTTATGATGCAAGACGCCCTGTTAACCCTAACCGGGCGGCTAAAACGAGATAAAACGGGGTGTTTGGGTGATAAATGTATTCCTGGTCGATGATCATGAGCTGGTGCGTACAGGGATAAGACGCATTCTTGAAGATGTGCGCGGGATCAAGGTGGTGGGTGAGGCACAGAGCGGCGAGACCGCAGTTACGTTCTGTCGCCAACACCATCCGGACGTGATCCTGATGGACATGAACATGCCGGGTATTGGTGGTCTGGAAGCGACCCGCAAAATTCTGCGGATCCGCCCCGATGTACGCATCATAGTGCTGACCATTCATTCAGAAAATCCGTTCCCCACCAAGGTGATGCAGGCCGGCGCCGCCGGTTACCTGACCAAGGGGGCTGCCCCTGACGAGATGATCCAGGCGATCCGGTTGGTGCACTCCGGTCAGCGTTACATCTCCCCGGAGATTGCCCAGCAGATGGCCCTCAGCCAATTTGCCTCCGCTGACGAGAATCCCTTCAAGTCCCTCTCCGAGCGCGAACTGCAGATCATGATGATGATCACCAAGGGGCAGAAGGTGACCGATATCTCCGAGCAGCTCAACCTGAGCCCGAAGACGGTCAACAGCTACCGCTATCGGCTGTTCAGCAAGCTGGGGATCAACGGTGACGTGGAACTGACCCATCTGGCCATTCGCTATGGCATGCTGGATGCCGATACCCTCTAATCGGGTGGCGTGTGGTCACAAAGGCGGCGAGTGCCGCCTTTTTGCTTTTCTGCCCTTTTGCTTTTCAGGCGGCGGGGGCAGTATGCTCTGCCCGTCAATTTTTGCCTTTGTGTGAGCCGAGCAGCTGATGACCCTCTCTCCCGAACCTCTCTTCGACAGCAAGGCGTTTCTGAGCGCCGTCACCCATCAAAGTGGCGTCTACCGCATGTATGACAGCGGTGGCACCGTGATCTATGTGGGCAAGGCCAAGGATCTGAAAAAGCGGCTCGCCTCCTACTTTCGCACCAACGTCGACAGCATCAAGACCCGCACCCTGGTGCGTCAGATCGCCGATATCCAGGTCACCGTCACCCACACCGAGACCGAGGCGCTGATCCTCGAGCACAATCTCATCAAGCAGTACCAGCCCCGTTATAACGTGCTGCTGCGGGACGACAAATCCTACCCCTGGATCATCATCACCGCGCACCAGCATCCGCGTATCGGCGTCCATCGCGGCGCCCGCAAGGTGAAGGGGGAGTACTTCGGCCCGTACCCCTCTGGCGGCGCGGTGCGTGAGAGCCTGCACCTGATGCAGAAAATTTTTCCGGTGCGTCAGTGCGAGGATGCGGTCTATGCCAACCGCACCCGTCCCTGCCTGCTCTATCAGCTCAAGCGCTGCGCCGGCCCTTGCGTGCCCGGACTGGTGAGCGAGGCCGAATATGCCCAGCAGGTTGAGCTGGCCAAGCTGTTTCTGGCGGGCAAGAACCAGCAGGTGATTGGCGAATTGGTGGGCAAGATGGAGTCCGCCAGCGGCGATCTGCGCTTTGAAGAGGCGGCCCGCTACCGGGACCAGATCCTGGCGCTACGCCGGGTCACCGAGCAGCAGTCGGTGAGCGGCAACGTGCTGGACGAGCTGGATGTGGTGGGGGTGGCCTTCCAGCAAGGTGCTGCCTGTATTCACGTGCTATTTATCCGTCAGGGCAAGGTGCTCGGTTCGCGCAGCTACTTCCCGAAAGTGCCGGCCGATACCCAGCTCGACGAGGTGGTGCAATCCTTCCTGCTGCAGTTCTATCTGTCGGGGCAGGGGGGGCGGCAGATCCCGAGCGAGGTGTTGCTCGATGTGGCGCTGGAGGACGAGAGCGTCATCGCCGAGACCCTGAGCCAGACAGCAGGCTACAAGGTGCGGGTGGTGAGCCGTACCCGCGCCGAACGGGCCCGCTTTATCAAGCTCGCCTCCATCAACGCCGAGACGGCGCTGCGCTCGCGGCTGGCTCACAAGAGCACCATCACCGCCCGCTACGACCAGCTGGAAGAGCTGCTGGAGCTGGAGCGCCCTATCGCCCGCATGGAGTGTTTCGATATCTCCCACACCATGGGGGAGCGCACGGTGGCCTCTTGCGTGGTGTTCAACCGGGAGGGGCCGCTCTCATCGGAATATCGTCGTTTCAATATCGACGGCATCACCGGTGGTGATGACTACGCGGCCATGGAGCAGGCGCTGGAGCGCCGCTTTGGCAAGCAGCAGGAGCCGGACAAGGTGCCTGATGTGCTGTTTATCGACGGCGGCCTCGGCCAGCTGCGCCGCGCCGAAGAGATCCTGGCCCGTCAGCTGGAGTTTCTCGGCGGCAAATATCCGCTGCTGGTGGGGATTGCCAAGGGGGTCACCCGCAAGGCGGGGTTGGAAACTCTCATTATGGGGGAGAGCCACGAAGAGCTGCATTTACCGGCAGATATGCCCGCTTTGCACCTTATTCAGCATATTCGCGATGAATCCCACCGTTTTGCCATTACCGGCCACCGGGCCAGACGGGCCAAGGCCCGCACCAGCAGCAGTCTGGAGGATATTCCGGGGGTGGGGCCAAAGCGACGGCAGGCGCTGCTCAAATATCTGGGCGGTCTGCAGGAGGTCAAAAAGGCGAGCGTGGATGAACTGGCCAAGGTACCCGGCATCAGTCAGGAGCTGGCCCAGACCATCCACGATGGCTTGCACAGCGCCTGAGCAGGGTTAGCAGCATGGCACAATCGCTAACTCCTTGATGCACAAGAGCCGTGACGCGGGGGGGCCGTAAATGCCATAATGGCCCTCGCATTTTGAGAAGATTGATGGATTAAAAAGACCAAGACGGGCGCCAGTGCGGTTGCATCGCAAATCGGCTTTGGCGCACTATGTAGCGACGTACAAGAAGTGGCTGAAAATAATGACAAACATACCTAACCTGTTGACGTTTTTCCGGATTTTGCTCATTCCCGTCTTCGTCATCCTGTTCTATCTGCCTTATCAATGGTCCTATCTGGCTGCCGCCATCATCTTTATTCTGGCTGCTGCTACCGACTGGTTTGATGGCTATCTGGCTCGTAAGCTCAATCAGTCCACCGCCTTTGGCGCCTTCCTTGACCCGGTTGCCGACAAGATCATGGTCGCTGCCGCACTGGTGGTCATCGTCGAACACTACAACACCATTTGGGTGACCATCCCCGCCATGACCATGATTGGCCGCGAGATCATCATCTCCGCCCTGCGCGAATGGATGGCCGAGCTCGGCAAACGCTCCTCGGTTGCGGTCAGCTGGATTGGCAAGTGGAAGACCATGATCCAGATGGTGTCACTCACCGGTCTGATTTGGCAATATAACGTCTGGATGGTATGGCTCGCCTATGTGATGCTCTATGTCGCTACAGTGCTCACCTTCTGGTCGATGTTCCAGTACATGAAGGCGGCCTGGGGCGATTTGACCCACCACGCCAACCTGTGAGTCACTGGCGCCGCAAGGTGAGGTTTCCGCTGATTTGAGGCAGGAAACGGCCAAAGGCGCTAAAACTGTTCAAAAAGGGCAAAAAATGCCCGAACGATCAGGTAATTAAATATTTCTGGTTGACTGGGCGAGGAACATCGCTAGAATGCGTCCTCGTAGTCAGGCAGTCAGCCAGACCAATGCGGGAATAGCTCAGTTGGTAGAGCACGACCTTGCCAAGGTCGGGGTCGCGAGTTCGAGTCTCGTTTCCCGCTCCAAATTCAGACAATAGAGAGCCAACTCTCTTTTGCATGGCGCGTTAGCAAAGCGGTTATGCAGCGGATTGCAAATCCGTTTAGTCCGGTTCGACTCCGGAACGTGCCTCCATATTGACAAGCCCGCCACGCGAGCTTGATACCGATTGCGGTGCCCGAGTGGTGAAATCGGTAGACACAAGGGATTTAAAATCCCTCGACGTTCGCGTCGTGCCGGTTCGATTCCGGCCTCGGGCACCATATTACAGTCTTAAAAAATATCAAAACCCGCATAGCCAAAGGCTTTGCGGGTTTTTTGTTGTCTCTCGTCGACTAATCAGGCCTTGTGATATTCCTCCGAGATTAGGGGAAGCATGTTCCGGCAGGGGGAAAAAAGCCCCTCATATGCTTGCTATGCCTGGCTGTGAGGTGGTGGATTATCCTCCCTGCACTTGTCATCTACTCCCAATTGAAACGGGAGATCCCTCCATTTCGCTATCCGACTCCATGGGGTCACAAGTAAGGGGCGCTGGTCAGCAGCAGAGGCTGCCTGATGAAATAGGCCCTCCCTATCGGGGGAAGTACAGGCGCCTCAGGTTCTGCCCCGGTAGAAAGGAGAGGGGCTGGTACCAGTTGTCTATCCAGAGGTTTCCTTGAAAGAGGCAAGGGCCAAGAGAGAGGAAGCCGCAGGCTGCGGGCCGATGCTATCGGCCCAAGTCTTGCCCGAAAGCAGAGCAAGGTGGTCCGCGGCTCACCAGTGAGAACAGCTTTGCGGCTATTGGCAGAGTGGCACCAGAGTCGGCTAGCCATGCACCAGCGCGGCGGCGGCCACCTTGTGACGGGCAATAAGCTGCTCGATATCCAGCCCCTCGATGGCACCGTCCACCACCCGCCACTTGCCACCCACCATCACCCGATCGGCCCGCTCGGCGCCGCACAAGATCAGGGCCGCGATGGGGTCGTGACTGCCGCTAAAGCGCTGGTCGTCGAGCTTGAACAGCGCCAGATCTGCCTGCATGCCGGGCAGCAGCTCACCGAGATCGCCGCGCCCGAGCAGCCGGGCCGAGCCTACGGTCGCCCACTCCAGCACCTTGCGCGGAGTGATGCGCTCGGTGCCGTAGCGCAGCCGCTGCAGATAGAGCGCCTGACGGGCCTCCTGCATCAGGTTCGAGGCATCGTTGGAGGCCGAGCCATCCACCCCGAGCCCCACCGGCGCACCAGCCGCCTCCAGATCCAGGGTCGGGCAGATGCCGGAGGCGAGCCGCATATTGGAGACCGGACAGTGGCACACCCCGGTGCCCGCCGCCCCCAGCCGCGCAATCTCGTCCGGATTGAAGTGGATGCCGTGGGCCAGCCAGGTGCGATCGCCAAGCCAGCCCACCTTTTCGAGATAATCGACGGTGCGCAGGCCAAAGCGTGCAAGGCAGAACGCCTCCTCATCCAGCGTCTCCGCCAGATGGGTGTGCAGCCGCACATCGAGCTCGGCCGCGAGTCTGGCGCTTTCCACCATGATCTCCTCGGTCACCGAGAAGGGGGAGCAAGGGGCCAGCGCAATCTGGATCTGCGCCCCGGCGCCGCGCTCGTGATACTGGCGCACCAGCCGCAGACTGTCATCGAGGATCTGCTGCTGCCCCTGCACCGTGTGGCGCGGCGGCAAGCCCCCCTCATCTTCGCCAAGGCTCATGGAGCCACGGGTCAGCATGGCGCGCATCCCCAGCTCACGCACCGCCGCCACCTGAATATCGATGGACTCCTCCATCCCGCGCGGGAAGAGGTAGTGGTGATCGGCCGCCGTGGTGCAACCCGAGAGCAGCAGCTCCGCCATCGCCACCTTGCTCGCCAGCGCCAGCGCATCCGGCGTCAATCTGGCCCAGACCGGATAGAGAGTCTTGAGCCAAGGGAAGAGCGGCTGATTGACCACCGGCCCCCAGGCGCGGGTCAGGGTCTGGTAGAAGTGGTGGTGGGTATTGATAAGGCCCGGCAGCACCACATGGTCGCGAGCATCGAACAGCTGTTCGCACGGTCGGGCAGGCTGTTGGCCTGCCGCCAGCACCTCGCTTATCAGACCGTTTTCAATCACCAGCCCGCCGCGGCCATCGACCGTTTCGGGGGTAAAGGTGGCAAGGGGGTTTTTAATCCAGATACGGGTAGCGGACATGGCCGACTCCTCCATCAGTGACACATAGGGGTGAGCCAGCTCAGTTATACCCTGTCTGCTGATCCAGAGGCGGCGGTCAGCGACCGCGGCCAACCCAGTCTAGACATACGGCGCAAAAAGTCTGTGATCGCCGTTTTGAATCAAGGTGATAGCGACGGATTACCCAAGGCGACCAACCGCACAAGGTTCATCCTGCAATTAATCAATCAGTAATTAACAAAAGCTTGTGCCAGCGCAAAAAAACCTCTGGTTTCTGATAGTTGCGTGATGGCCGCCATAGTTAAGCGCTCAATGAATCCGTAAGATATTTGGCGGCGCCTGTTGGCCCCTTTTCCCAAACCAAGGTCAACGGCGCAATGTGGCAGCGACAGTCAGGGGCGGTAGCGTCTTTCACGGAGACCAGCCGGTCTCCCGCCCCTGCGCCAAGGCAACCGTCCCCTCTCCCCCTGCGGGAGAGGGTTAGGGTGAGGGGTCGCCAACCCCGTTGGCATGACTTCGCCAGCAGGGTCGGTAGGGTCGATTAGCGAAGCGTAATCGTCCGCGGTAACCGCTCCCCTTACAGGTGAAGCCCATGGCGCAATCCGCCAAGCCTGTTGCCGCAAGCAAACCCGCGTCGAATAGAGGTGCAATTCACTTCGTTCATTGCACCCTACGGTATGGGACAAACGGGCTCACCTCGGCGAACAACAGGGGGCAACCCCCAACCCGCCGCCCCGAGGCAAGTTAACAGGCGTAGGTCCAATAAGCGCAGCGCATTGCACCGCGGTAACTCCTCAGCCTATTCGGGGTAAAGATCGGGCGGGTTGTTGTCTCGCTGCCAGCCCATCGCCCACCCCATGGCGAGATCAGATTGTCGCACCTATGCAACAAGAATCATCGACATGGTTGCATAGGTGAAAAAATCATGGCGCGTACAGCTGCAAGCGGCAGATATCCCTATCGGGAAACGGTTGTATATCGAAGGTCCGATAGTGAGTATTTCACCGTGATGACACCTTATTTCTCGAATGTCCGATTACGCTTCGCTAATCGAACCTACGGTTTTCATATAAAAAGTTTGAAGTGATATTTTATGTCAAAGTATAAATTCGCATTTAATTCAAAACATGAAGTTATCTCTGCAGATGATATTGCAAACAAACCTGTAGATGATACTTACCATTGTCTTGGCTGTGGTAATGAATTGACAGCAAAAGTAAACGGCCAATTGAAAAAACCTCACTTCGCACATAAAGTACAAATTGAATGCAGTGGGGAAAGCTATCTACATAATTTAGGTAAGCAAACATTTTATCAAACTTATTTACATTGCCTTGAAAGCAATGAACCATTTAATATAACGTTGACCTCTGCCAAAGTATGCCGAAAGTTTCGACCATTGATATTGACCGGCTGTGACTTGGGTGAGACAAAGAAAACCTTCGATCTCACAGACTACTTTCATAAAGTTGTGTTGGAGAAAAAAGATGGCAATTTCATTCCAGATTTAATGCTGGTTAGTATAAAAAATCCATCAGATAAGATTTATATAGAAATAGCAGTCACTCATTTCATGAGTGATGAAAAAGAGTTTTCAGGAAACAAAATCATTGAAATACCATTAGAATTTGAAGCTGATGTTTCTAAAATCTCAAAAGCACATTTAACCCCAACAGATGCTATGTTTATTGGATTCAATCAATCAACAACAGCAATTGCGGAAAATGAATGTTCATGCTCAAAAAAAATTTCTATGGATTTTTTGTATTTTCATCAGGAAAATCTATTTTGCTATACAGAACATTATCCGCGCATTATTACTACATGAATCAGCACCATGACTCTTTAATTTATTCAAATATCATTTATGACCGTACTTTAAATATCAAGTCGCAACTTAGAACAACAAGTGACGAATTATTCAACTCTAGCGAAAACAATGGCACACTATTTATTGAACAAGTTAGATTAGCTGCTAGCCGCGGGGTGAAAATAAGAAATTGCTTCCTGTGTAGCTATAAAGGTGAAAATTGGGATTACGATGGAAGCAATCCTATTTTTTGCAAAGGTAAAAAATTCAAATGCTCTTCAAGCCAAGCGGCTGAATGTGATTGGTACAAAGTGGATGCCAAATATAAAACAACTTTCTAGCTAAACCTTAACCACCTTTAATAAATCTCAATCGGATAAATAATCTCGAGGATACATAAATGTTTATTGAGTCAGTTAAAATTGAGAATTTCAAGGGGTTCCATGGTGACAATAATATTCTTCAACTAAAAATCCCTGATGGAGTTACAGAAGGAAGTGGGTTGAATATCTTTGTAGGTGAAAATAACTCTGGTAAGTCAACCGTCTTTGAAATTTTTGATTTTATAAAAGATGGTACAAAAAAAGACATAACTGACTTACTAAACAAATCTATACCTACTAATACAGCTTCAGTGCTATCCGTAGAAGTAACCTATACAGGGAATATCAGAAACGTTATCAATAATCATATTCAAGGCAATAAGGTAGGGACTTTTTTATCCAGTGTATATGATGAAAATGATCAAGAAAAGTTTAAAGTAAAACGAAGTGCAGACATTAATAATGAGGGGGATTTAAAAAGGATCTTATTTTGGAATGAAACTAATGGCACTCATAGCAACACAGCTGGAATAGATGCACCATTTAAAAAACTATATGATAACAACTTCATCTGGGCAGATACAAACCCGAGTGACGAATCTAAGTTTGGAGCATCTACAATTTGTGGTGCTTTATTGAAGGAAATAGCCTCTGGACATATATCCACAGCAGAGTACCAAGAGTTCACCGAAGTTTACAACAACATATTTAATAACCCAGCATCACAACTAAGAACACGACTGGCTCAAATTGAAAACAGTGTACAAGATGTTTTCTCTTCCCAATTTGGTCATGCAAACATCTCATTTACTTTTGATGAACCTCAGATCGATAGCTTTTTTAAAACCGCAGGGATACTTATTGATGATGGGGTATCTGTACCTATGGGAGAAAAAGGACATGGTATGCAACGGGCTGTCGCATTAGCTCTGCTCCAAGTCTATGCTCATATAACCGCTACTGCATCTAATACTCCTATTTCAAAACCATTCTTTTTATTTATTGATGAGCCAGAGATCTGCTTACATCCATCAGGTCAAACAAAATTATTAGAAGCACTGATGGTGATATCTAAAGAGCGACAAGTTTTTATTACTACTCATTCTCCATTCATGCTCTCTTCACCAAAATTAAGAAATGCTGGGCTCTTTATTTTCAAAAAGACAAACAATATAAGTTCAGTCTCACGAGCAGACACATCTCCAATGTTTCCATGGAGCCCATCATGGGGAGAAATAAGCTATAGAGCATATAATCTACCAACTGTCGAACTGCATAATGAACTTTATGGCCATTTACAAGAGTTAAGCTCTTCAAATACAATTCGCTCATTTGAGCAATGGCTTTCTCAGAATGGCATCCAACGAAATAAACAATGGACTCAGGAACGACAAGGCGTTCCTCTGCAACCCGAACAAACTACGTTGCAAACTTTTATAAGAAATCACATACATCATCCAGAAAATACCACGATGCGGGGGAATATATATACACAATCTGAACTGAATCAATCTATCGTAGAAATGATTGGTCTACTCGCACTCTTTCCATAACTAACTGTTTCAAAGACTAAATAATAATTACAATCTAGAAAAAGCCGCAGCCTTGAGCTGCGGTTTTTATTTCTATTCCCCAAACACACTTCTATCCCAACTAAAAAACTATTTCCCCAACCCCTTGCACTGCTCTCCCCCTGCGGCGGGATAAGCGGTGAGCGTCTCATAGAGGGCGGCGCGCAGGCTGCCGGATTGGCAGAAGTCGCAGCTGCCGCCGGCGTCGATATCGGTGATGCGGGCGCCCTGCGGCCCGTCCAGTACCAGATAGGTGCTGACAAAACGGTAGGTGCCGCTGGGGACGTCGAGCGGGGTGCCCGGCTCGCCAAAGGTGAAGCGCACCTTGACCTCGCTGCGATCCCGGCTGCCGGCGATGGCGCGCGACGAGAGGATCTCCGAGCCCAGCAGGTTATCCCAGGCGTTGGGCAGGAAGGGGTTGCCCTCGACAAAGGGGGGCTTCTCGTCGGGGGCCTCGCGGGTGGCGATTTCGCGCGCCCTGGAGGCGGCATTGAGCAGGCAGAGCAGCTCGGGGGAGACGATAGTGGGCAGCGCGCCGCCAAGCTCGCTCTGATAGAGGCCACTCGGTTTGACTGCGCGCTCCCAGTCGAGAAACTGGGCCACCTTGGCCTTGGCGCGGGCACTGGCGGCTGGATCGAGTTTGCCGCTGGTGGTGGTGCCCGCATGGGCCGGGGCGATCAGGGCCGCCGCAGAGAGGGCCAGTGCCAGCACGGGCCAGCTGGATATCTTCATGGTGCCATCTTCCTTATGTTCGATTGCATGGGCCGAGCCTTGAACAACGCGCAGGGCCCTGAAAAAAAGAGCGCAGCCCAAGGGCTGCGCTCTGCGTCAGGTCGTCAACCGGCGGCCCTTAGGCACGGCGCCAGCTGGTCTTGCCGGCGCTGTCTTCCAGCACTATGCCCATCTCGGTGAGACGGTTGCGGGCGGCATCCGCCGCAGCCCAGTTCTTGTCGGCACGGGCCTGATTGCGCTCGGCGATCAGGCGCTCGATCTCGGCAACCTCTTCGTCCGCTTCATCACCCTTCAAGAAAGCCTCAGGGTCTTGCTGCAGGATGCCGAGCACGGCGCCCAGCTCGCGCAGACGGGCGCCCAGCGCGGCGGCAACGGCCATGTCCTCGCCCTTCTGGCGGTTGATCTCGCGCACCAGATCGAACAGGGCGGAGTAGGCTTCCGGGGTGTTGAAGTCGTCGTCCATCGCATCAACGAAGCGAGCCACCTGCTCGTCACCACCGGCAGCAGCGGCTACCGGCAGATCCCGCAGGGCGGTGTACATGCGCTCCAGCGCGGCGCGGGCTTGCTTGAGGTTATCTTCCGAGTAGTTGAGCTGGCTGCGGTAGTGGCCAGACATCAGGAAGTAACGGACGGTTTCGGCGTCGTAGTGGGCCAGCACATCGCGGATGGTGAAGAAGTTGCCAAGGGATTTGGACATCTTCTCTTTATCCACCATCACCATGCCGCTGTGCATCCAGGTGTTGACGTAGTCGCCACCGTGGGCGCAGCAGGACTGGGCGATCTCGTTCTCGTGGTGCGGGAACTGCAGATCGGAGCCGCCGCCGTGGATGTCGAAGTGGTTGCCAAGGTGCTTGGAGTTCATGGCGGAGCACTCGATGTGCCAGCCAGGACGGCCCGGACCCCAGGGGCTTTCCCAGGTCGGCTCGCCCGGTTTGGACATCTTCCACAGCACGAAGTCGAGCGGGTTGCGCTTGGCATCGACCACGTCAACGCGGGCACCGGCTTGCAGTTGCTCCAGATCCTGACCGGAGAGCTTGCCGTAGTCGGCGTAGGATTCGACGATAAACATCACGTCGCCGTTATCGGCCACATAGGCGTGCTCTTTATCCAGCAGGGATTGCACCAGCTCGATGATCTCTTCGATGTGCTGGGTGGCACGCGGTTCGATATCCGGGCGCACCATGCCGAGGGCGTCGAAGTCGGCGTGCATGTCGCCAATCAGACGCTCGGTCAGCTCGTCGCAGGTGACGCGGGTTTCAGCGGCACGCTTGATGATCTTGTCATCCACGTCGGTGATGTTGCGCACGTAGGTGAGGTCATAACCGGCGTAACGCAGGTAGCGAGCGACCACATCAAAGGCGACGAAGGTGCGGCCGTGGCCGATATGACAGTGATCGTAGATGGTGACACCACACACATACATGCCCACCTTGCCCGGGTGGATAGGTTTGAATTCTTCTTTTTGACGAGTGAGTGTGTTGTATATCTTCAGCATCTTCTAACCACTGCCTGTGAGTAAAATGGTTGGTCATAATACCCCGTTCAGGGGCAGAAAACGAGGCAGAAAACGTGGCCAATCCCGCCTGCCAGCACGGTTACGGCGCCAGAGAGACTATGCCGCCAGCCCCTGATGGGCTAGAATTGCCACCACTTTATGCCATACACCTGCGGGCACTTCGTCGTCCGCATCAAATGAAAGGACATATCATGGTCACTCTGCACACCAATCACGGCGACATCACCCTCACCCTGAACGCTGAAAAAGCCCCGGAAACCGTGGCCAACTTCCTGCAATACTGCCGTGACGGTCACTACGACAACACCATTTTCCACCGCGTCATCGACGGCTTCATGATCCAGGGCGGCGGCTATGCCCCGGGCTTTGAAGAGAAAGACACTCGCGCTCCCATCAAGAACGAAGCGGCCAACGGTCTCTCCAACAAGATCGGCACCATCGCCATGGCCCGCACCATGGAGCCGCACTCTGCCAGCGCCCAGTTCTTCATCAACGTGAACAACAACGACTTCCTCGACTTCAAATCCGCTACCACCCAGGGTTTCGGCTACTGCGTATTCGGTGAAGTGACTGCCGGTATGGACGTGGTCAACAAGATCAAGGGCGTCAAGACCGGTAACTACGGCCGCATCCACCAGGACGTGCCGGTAGAAGACGTGGTGATCACCAAGGTGACCCTTGCTGACTGATCTCTGCCGACTCGGCACTGACAAAACTGCGGCCCCGGCCGCAGTTTTTCCATCTGCCTCCTCCACTGCCAGCCCAAACTGGCGCCGCCTCGACTATCTGGCCCACGGCAACCCGCGCCAGCGCTCGGCCCATGCCCTGCTCACCGCCGGTGTGTGGGATGAGCTGGCCGCGCAGTGCGCCGATATGGCACTGGTGAGCACGCTCGCCATCGGCCTCGATCGGCCCGGCAGCGATCTCGATATCCTCTGCCAGCATCCAGATCCCGCAGAGTTTGCCGCTACTTTTGCAGAGCAAGGCTGGCAGGCGAGCGACAAAGGCGACAATGTCTGGCTGCTGGAGCGCACCTTTTCCTGCCTCGAGCAGAAGAGTATCGATAGCGATTGCTACAAGAGCGATGCCTGCTGGCTACTGGAGCTCTATGTCACCCCAGCTCCCATCGAGATGCAGAACGGCTGGCGCCACCTCACCTTGATGGCGGCCCTGCTAGAGCGTTTTGGTGATGCCTTCTACCGTGACGTGCTACGTCTGCGCCTTGAAGAGGGGCTAAAAGGGGAGGCGGCCATGTGCCGGTTGCTGGGGCTGGAGGGCGCTCCTTATGAAGCGCTGCTGACGCTGGAGGGATGCAATCTGGCCGAGCTGTCATGGCAGCCGCCATCCCGTGACGATATCCATACCTCAACTAGCGCGATGGCGCCCGCAGCACACGATCCGTCCCCTGTTGTGTCTACTATCTCTGCCACCCCTGTTTGCCCTGTTTCGACCGAGAGCCCGATCCCCACATCATGAGCACCCTCTTTATCAGTGACATTCACCTCTCTGCCCAGCGGCCCGATATGACCGCGGCACTGGTGCGCTTTCTCGAGCACGACGCCCCCGGCGCCGATGCCCTCTATGTGCTGGGGGATCTCTTCGAATTCTGGATTGGCGATGATGACCCCAATCCGCTCCATCAACAGATGGCCGATGCCTTTTTGGCCCTGAGCCAGCAGAACGTGCCCATCTACTTTATCCACGGCAACCGTGACTTTCTGCTGGGCCAGCAGTTTGCCAAGCGCGCGGGGATGACCCTGCTGGGGGACCCCTGCGTGATCGACCTCTATGGGGAGCGGGTGGTGCTGAGCCACGGCGATCTGCTCTGCACCCTGGATCTGGGGTATCAGAAGTTTCGTCGTATCACCCAGCTCAAATGGCTGCGCTGGCTCTTTTTGCGACTGCCGCTTGCCCGCCGTCAGGCCATCGCCAGCAAGATGCGCGGCCAAAGCCAGATGGAAAATGCCCACAAGAGCCAGATCATCATGGATGTAACGCCCGCGGCGGTGGACGACACCCTGCGCGCCCACGACTGCCGGATGATGATCCACGGCCACACCCACAGACCCGCCATCCACGACTTCATCCTCGATGGCCACCCCGCGCGGCGTATCGTGCTGGGGGACTGGTTCGAGCAAGGCTCGGTGCTGGTCTGCCGCCCCGGCGAGCAGCAGCTGGAAATGCGGGCGCTGGCAACGATCGACCCCGCCGCTCAGCCATCCGGCTGACATCCCCCCTGTGCGGGTTGCAGGCAAAACCTGCGGCCCAGCATCCCCTGTTAACCCGGTGAACCGACTCATTACGGTGAGCTCAGGCTGGTATGGCCTGTGCCGATGGGGTGCTCGCCCCATCCCTATCGGTTCTGCTGCGCCAGCAACACCAAATACGACAAAAGCCGGCCAAAAAAACATCCAAGATGCTGAAAATAAAGCAAAATGACCATTCAATCAGCGTTGAAATAAGCAAGGCAGCTCATTAGACTACCGACTCCCCTACCCGTCGTAACACAAGGAACGTATCAAACAATGAAAAAGACGGTTCTCACCCCCTTACTGGCGCTGTTGATCACAGGCTGTGGCGGCGGTGATGGCGAACAGGAAGAGACCCCTATCCGCCCCCCTGTCACCCCCAACTATTTCGAGGCATCCAGCCAGAGCAGCGCGGGCGGACAGTTGAACCCCACCAGCCTGCGGTTGGCGGCGGGTGAACAGGGGCGCTTCTCGGTACAGGCTGACAGCGGTTACCTCCTGACCGGGATAAGCGGCTGTGATGGCACCCTGGACGGCCTCACCTATACCACTGGCCCCATGCGCAGCGATTGCCAGATCTCGGCCAGCTTCACGCAGGAGAGTGCAGCCGTCTATTTCAACGCCACCACTCAAGCTTCTCTGGGGGGCTCACTCAGCCCCGACGCCCTGCGTCTGAACGCCGGTGAACAAGGCCGTTTCACCGTACAGCCCGAGAGTGGCTTCGTGCTGGCGCAGGTCACTGGGTGTGAGGGCACCCTGACGGGTAACATCTACACCACAGCACCCATGCGCGCCGATTGTCAGGTCTCGGCCCGCTTTATCAGCGATGCCGCCAATGCGATTGCCCGGGAAGATCATACCCTTGCCAGCGAGCAATCCCTGATCGCCCATGCCCGTGCGGCGATTGCCGACAGTGAGGCTCACCGCACCGAGCTGGTTCGCAGCCTCTATCAGGGAATGGCACAGATCAGCTGGAACCCGAGCCACGACTCCATCACCTTTTCCAGCTTCCAGCCGGAGAGCACGGTGACCCTGCTCCCCTCCAACATTAATGGCAAGGGGGAGAGCGAGATCCGGGGGCTGGTGATGGTCTCCGAGCAAGCCGATTACCGTCAGGCCGCCATGGGGGCGAACCTGTTTTCCGTTGACCGCACAGCGCAGAGCGAGGCGCTGCTCAAGGGGCTGATTGGCTGGCTGACCCGGGGCAAGGATAGCGATGGCCTGCGCATCCTCACCGCCCAGATGCCAAGCCGCGCCGATAGCGTCTATTTTCCCCATAACGAAGGCATGCGTGACTGGCTCAAGGCGATCTATCCCGACAAGCACAGCATCAACCCGGCCAATACCTGCGATTATCAGGCGCTGAGCGACTGTATAGACACCATGGCGCCGGAGCTTATCGTGATCAGCGATATCGACCGCCAAGGGCTGGGGTATCAGGGGATCGCAGAGGGGATCGCCAAGGCCAAAGCGGCCGGGATCCCGCTGCTGCTCTCCAACTATCGGCGCGATGCCAGCCCGCTGCTAAGCCCCCTCTATCTCGATATGGGGCTGGTCACCTGGGGCAACTACTGGTCAAAACTCAGAGCCAGCGATCTGGCAGTGAACACCATCATGGCACCCGACGCCCAGCTGATGGCGGTCGATACCCTGCTTGGCAACCTTCTGGATCGCAACTTCACGCCCCAGTGGCTCGATAGCTGCGGCGGCAACTTTATCAATTGCGGTGGCTCGGAGAGCTTCAACCAGCAGTTCAAGCTGGGTGCCGACTGGCTGAGAAATGGGGCCATCACCCTCGACAAGGCCGGGATCAGTCCCTTTGCCCGTGACGGCGTGACACTGTTGCCCGCCACCCTGCTGCTAGCCGACAAATACCGTGCCGCCATCGACTACCCCATTGCCTGGGATGAACATCAATCCTGGCAGCAGGCGATGTTTGCCGACTGGCTGGTGAGCTATGCCCGCACCCGTACCCCGGCCCAGCCCGATCTGGGGGAGTACGTCACCGATCGCAACAAGGTGGTGAAGGGACAAGCAGCTCACTACGCCTATCCCGCAACGCTCACCGACAGTCGGCGCATTGCGGTTCCCTACAGCGGGCAGTGGACCACCACCGGCTGGTATGCCCTGCCGGGACAAACCATCACCCTGAGACGCACCGATAACGCCGATGTGTCCGCTACCGTCCGACTCAACTACCACAGGCCCAACACCAATCGCGCCTATGAGCAGAAGATCTATCGAGCCCCGCTGGAGCTGACCACCGGACGACTGATCTTGGCCAAGGGGGGCAGCGTCACCTTCACCTCTCCTTATGGCGGCCCTATCTATCTCTATCTGGAAGGGGCGGCTGCATCGCTGGCCGTCCAGGTGAGCGCCACGGGCGTCACCCGTCATCCGGCCATCATGGATTTCAGTGATGAGCAGCAGATCCGCGAGTTCAACGAGCGGCTGGAACAAACCGAGCTGCCCCATATCGATCTGCGGGCCGATGGCGCCGAACAGCATCTGCGCCGGGATCGCTTCACCAAGGCGGTGGGTGGCGTCATCCCCGACACCAATGCCCTGCTCGACAGCATCGCCCGGGATCACATCAATGGTGTCTACACCCTGGCGGGCCTGAAAATTCAGGGCAAGGGGCTCGATGAGTCGCTGCCTGCGGATGTTAAAAACGCCTGCGTGGCACTGTTGGGGGAGGGGTGTCTCGATGAATCGCTCCATACCCGCACCATCATCCAGCATGCCAACTATGACCAGAATGCCCATTGCGGCAGCGGTTGCAGCGGCAACCCGTGGGACTCTTCCGGCAGCATCAGCCCGACCGGCTGGCTCGACAATCACGAGCTGGGCCACAACCTGCAGACCAACCGGTTGAACGTGCAGTACGCTGCGGCAGACGATGCCGACAACTGGAGTGGCTACGGCAGCCGGGCGGGGGAAAACTCCAACAACATCTTCCCTTATGTGGTGAAGTGGCGCGCCCATTATCTGAGAGATGGCAACACGGCGCCCATCAAGGATGGACACATGAATCACAAGGATCTCTTCTATGTGTTCATGTCTGATGCGGCGCAGGTAAGGGACAGGAGTGGCAACCGCCTCGTGCTCGGGGCCAACTGCAAGGTGCTCGATACCGGCGAGAGTCGCTACGAAGCCCCCTGGAAGAGCAATGCCTACGCCGTCCACAACGGCTATCGCATGGCGTTTTATATCCAGATGGCATTACGCGCCCACCGTATGCTCCTGACTGATGGCACCCGGCTGAACGATGGCTTCACTCTCTTCACCCTGCTCTATCAGCATTCACGGATCTTCGGCGCGGCAGCCGACAGTGAAGCGCAGTGGAATGCCAACAAGGATAGGCTCGGCTTTAGCCTGTTCCCCTACTCGGGGCATGCGGTCTATGGCGGCAAACGGGTACGCGACATACCGGGCAATGACTTTATGCTGGTTGCACTCAGTCGGCTCACCGGTTGGGACTGGCGCAATCATTTCGATCTGCTCGGCCTGCGTTACTCAAGCCTCGCGGTCGCTCAGGTGCAGGCCAACCAGCGTTATGGCAGCCTGCCGATGGGGATGTATGTGCTGGAGGATGACCTGCCCCCAGCCAACATGAGCGAAGGTGTCACATTCCTGCCGCTCTCCGAAAGCGACGGATCCACCCTCTGGCCCCGCAACAGCGGCTCGCCAAGCGCCTGCCCAACACCCTGAATCCGGTCATCACGATAACCACAACAAGCGCCCGGCAGGGCGCTTGTTGTTTATCCAGCCTTTGGCCCCATGGTGGATGCCGAGAAGGTTGGGGAGTCTGCGTGGAGAAGAACGAGCCGAAAATGTGTAAGCCTGTGTAAGGACTAGACACATCTCTGGCCCATCCACGCAGCCATGTTACAGCACCGTCATCTGACCGGCATAGAGGATGAAGTAGCGCAGCAGCAAGATCCCCACCAGGCTCAGGCTGCAGACCAGCACCAGGTGGGAGCGCTGGAGCTGGCGAGCTGGCGAGCTGAACAGCCCCAACAGTTGGGGAAGCAGGATGCCGATGCCAATCACGCCAAACCAGAAGACCTGCGACCAGAAGCCGCCGCCTATGGCCGCCCACATCGCTGCCTCCCGCTGGCCGCCACCGAAGTAGAGGCCGGTGAAGAAGCAGACCAGCAAGAAGATCTCGATAGCCACCATGGGGCGCTCGAAGCGGTGTACAAAGCTCACCCCCTTGCTATGGCTGCTCTCCTTGAACAGAGTCACCGCCAGCAAGATGGTGGAGGCTACCCCCGAGCTGATACCGGATACCAGAAACAGCGCCGGCAGGATCGGGTTGTTGAGCATGGGGTAGGTCTTGAGCGCCGAGAGCAGGAAGCCGGTATAGGCCCCCAGCAGTACGGCCAGCAACAACAACAGGGGAGTAAGCAGTCGCTCAAGCTGTGCCACCTTGCCTATCAGGGTATCGATGAAGGCGAACCTGTCCGCCAGCAGGTGCCGCCGCAGCCCCTCGATCTCGGCTCTGAAGAGCACCGCCAGCCAGGCAAACAACACAGTCATATAGACCTGAAACAGCATGACCCCCATCGACATCACGGAATCGAACTGATAGTGGAACATCAGCTTCCAGAAGGTCCAGGGACGAGCCAGGTGGAAGATGAGGATCAGCAGCCCCAGTATCACGCTGAGCGGGGCCAGAATGACGGTCGCCCTGATGATGCCGTTCTCGCTGCCGGCCCCGCGCTGGCGCAACAGCACCGAGAGGGTGACTGAACCGGCGGAGATCCCCAGCAGAAAGAGGTAGATGGCGATGGGACCATCCCAGACCAGTGAGTCGAAGTGAAATGCGTTATGCCACATGGTACACACCTCCCGTTTCGCTACTCACCATCTGCAGAGGGATACCGCCATGATGCGGGTTATGTGGACTCATGATTTTATCTCCCCTTTTGGTACCCGATACATCTTGGGTGAGGTGCCGAGGAACTGTTTGTAGCGATAGGTGGTCTCGTGCACCAGCCGCTTGGCGATCGGGCTGTGAGGATCATCCAGATTGCCGAACACCAGCGCCTTGGTAGGGCAGGCTTCGACACAGGCGGGTTGCTTGCCGTTGGCCAGATTGGTTTTGCGGCAAAAGTCGCACTTGTCGGCAGTGCGGGTGACCGGGTTGATAAAGCGGACCTGATAAGGACAGGCTGCCAGACAGTAACGGCAACCGACACAGAGATCGGGGTTGATGTCGACGATGCCATCCTCGGCCCGGATATGGGATGCACCCGTCGGGCAGACATGCACACAGGGGGCGTTATCACAGTGCTGGCAGGACTTGCGGAAAAACCGGTACTCCTGATCCGGATATTCACCCACAGGACCGGAGCGCAGGATCTGCAGGCGGGCTACCCCTTGTGGCACCTGATTGACTTCCCGGCAGGCATCCATGCAGGCGGTACAACCGATGCAGGCTGTCTCATCGTGGATCATGCCGTAGCGCACCCCCCCGATGGTCATGCTGTTGGCCAGGGCGCGGGGCGACCCCGTCATCAGGATCAAGGCGCTGGCACTCATCCCCACCATAAACTCGCGACGGGTCGTGCTCATGCGCCCTCCTTGGCCGCGGCTTGCTGCCTGGCCTCATGCTGCTTGCTGTGGCAGTCGACGCACAGCTTGATGCGGGCCTTCTCGGGGATGCCGACCATGGGCTCTTTGGCCGGGTGCAACTGATGGCAGCTGGTGCAGGTCACGCGAGTCGCATGCACGTCGTGAGCCCACAGCGCCTTGCGCAGATCATCGGGCTCATGGCAGCTCATGCAGACGCCGTTTTGCTGGCTGAGCGGGAAGGCATCGTCGCCAAAGCGCATCACGTCGACAATGCCGCCACGCTGTTTGCGGTGCTGGGCTGACGGGTTGCCGTGACAGTTGGTACAGGTCACCGCTTCATTGGTATTGGGGTTGGTGACGCTGGCATGCTTGCCATGCATCCCCTCGTTTCCATCGTGGCACTTGTCACACTTGGCGAAACGGGCGGCCGCTGTTTTCTCGGCTGCGGCTTTCTTCGCGGCTTTGGCCTGGCGTGCGGCCAGTGCATCGGCGGCACTGCTATCGGCCACAGTGCTGACGGCTGCAGACGCTGGTTCGACGGCGGTCGCTGCGAGGGCAAACTGGCTTGCACCCAGACAGAGCGCGGCAAGCAAGGCCCATGGCATTATTTTTTTCATACTGGACTCCGGATCAAAGAGGTTCAGCGGCGTTATCCACCCCCTGACAAGAAAAAGAGCGACAAATACCTCCCAAAATGCCAGAAACGGGCAAGAGGCCCCCACCCACGACAGAGTGGGGGCTTGAGCAATGGATAAACCTGACCGCTTTGGTTATTGCTGGCTGGCGTAGTACTCGGCCAACGCCTGGAGATCGGCATCACTCATGGCAATGATGGCGTTGTTCATCTTCTCGTCATTGCTGCGTTTGCCCGCCTTGAACTCTTGCAGGGCCATCAGTATGTAACCTTTTGGCTGACCGGAGAGGATGGAGGCTTCATCGTCGGCAACGGATCCACCTTCGGAGTGACACTTCTTGCAACCTGACTCCTCATGCAGTTTTTGCCCGGCTTTGGCCAGTGCGGCATCGAACGGCTGCTTCATCGGCTGGTAGGGCAGTTCGGCATAGTAAGCTGCCAATTCGTCGATCTGATCGTCGCTAAGACCCTTAACAATGTCGGTCATGTTTCCCTGTTTGCTGGTGTCACCGGTGACATGATTAACGGTCTTAGCAGGGCGGCCATCCAGGTAACTTCGCATCTGCTCCGCAAGATTAGATTCTGCAATTCCGGCGATTGTCGGAATATTTGTATGTGAGCTGATCCCCTGATTACCGTGACATGCGTTACATGTTTTGGCCATCTCGTCGACCCCGGCAAAGGCTGGCCCAATTGAACCAATCAACAGAGATAACCCCACCACTTTCCATTTCATGCTTCGCTTCATTTTGCACTCCTTTTGACATAAAAATCGCAAAAGACAGCTTATACCGTTTTTTTATTCGAAAAAGTGGGCTTAGTCCCGCTTTTGAGACTTCTGTCAACGTCGAGAGCCACATAAACCTTATAATTCGAGTGGAAATGGTTTTTGACCAAGGTGGGGCTCAAAAGGCTTCAATGTTGCATGTTTTTGGGACTTTTCTGAGACAGCTCATACATGAAATAAAAAATCCGATAAAAAAGGATAAACAAGATGAAATACTGGAAAGCGCTGGTGGCAGCTGCAATGGTGCTCACCCTCTCGGCCTGTGGTGGCGGGGGGGATGGCAGTGACAAGAGTGAGCCACCCACCCCTCCTCCAGGAACCCCTGGATCTCTGATTATCTCGGCGTCGACACCGGTTCTCACCCCGGATGGTCAGCTCTCGGTACAGTTCAACGTGACGGACAAACAGGGCTCGGGTTACGACCTAGGCGCTACGATCCCCTCATTCACCCTCAACAAGGTGATCCCCGGCCGCGATGCCACACGTGAAGACCCGGCCATCTGGAAGAGTTTTATCTACCGTTCCGGCAAAGCCACCAGTGAAAACAGCGGCAAGCTGGAGTCACTGGGCAATGGGCAATATCGCTACACCTTTGCTATTAACCCCACCACAGTGCCGGATCCCTATCCTGCTGATTCACAGAGCAACAATGGCGTGATTAGTTGGGATGAAACGGCGACTCATCGTGTGGGTATCTTTTTTGGTGGCAGTAACAATGTCCCCGTCACCAACTATGTGCTGGACTGGGTGCCGGCTGGGACGCGCGCCGCTTTGACCCGGGATATCGTGGATCAGAGCAGTTGTAACAGTTGTCACATGAAGCAAGCGATCAAACACGCGGATCGCGCTGACCCCAAACTCTGTGTCACCTGTCACAACGAGAGCAATCCGGCCATTGCTACCCGCCGCTCTCTGACGACCATAGTGCACAAGTACCATGGCAATCTGGATAGTACGGATACCAAGACGGTCAGCCACTTCCCGCAAGACTCGCGCAACTGCGATACCTGTCACAAGGACGCCACGCCAGCCACCCTCAATGCCGGTAACTGGCAACATGCCCAGGAAAAAGCGTGTGGTGCCTGTCATGCCGATTCAACCAGCTCCACAGGTTTTGATGCTCACATCACTGGCAAGATAAACAGTGGCGCAGTCTGCACCCAGTGCCATGGCGCTGATCCGGCCAGCAGCAAGTCCCCCTACATGGTCCACCTGGGTTACATGGCCAACGAGGCGATTGGACGCGACAAGCTGCAGTTCACGTTCGATGACGTTCGCTATGCCGCTCCCAATATCGAGATCGAACTGACCGTCACCGTCGACGGTACGCCGGCCGAGAGCGTTAATGACGTGCTGAAATATGTCAAAGATGGCAATCCGGCCATTCTGGTCAATTGGGATCAGGGCCAGGGATTCGAGCTGGCCACCACCAACCCGCAGACTTTCGCCACTGGCAACAAGATCGAGTTCAGCAAGTGTGTCAGCCAGGGCACAGGTCGCTTCCTGTGCAGCAAAGAGACAGGCAACGAGGTCAATGGCACCCTGGCCGCGACCATCGCCGATCTGAGAGTCTGTGTGGCGCGTAAAGCCGATCGCAACGGGGCGTTTGCCGCAGGGGATCTGCTGCCTTGCAGCAGCACTGCCAGCGCACTCTCCCTGATCGCCATCAATCCGGTCAACGCCTACTTCCGTGCCGAAGGGGGCATCGACAGTAGCTATCTGCTCAAGGCCGGAGCCGATCTCGCTTCCTGCAACAGTTGCCACAAGGAGCTGGCAGTCCACATGAGCAATCATGCGGCCAAGGATATGAGCCAGTGCACCAGTTGCCACAACGCGACCCGTACCTCGTTCTATGCGGGGGTGCCGGGGGACCTGAAATATCACGTCCACTCCTTCCACGCGCTGGGCGCCAAACATGGGGGAAGTGCTACCTTCCCGGGCGATATCAGCAACTGCGAGTCCTGTCATACCCAGGGGCAATACAACCTGCCCAACCAGCAGAACGCGCGCCCCTCTCTGGTCGCCACCACGGCTGACAACAAACAGCCCAAATACTTCAGCCCGGTGCTGGTGGTCTGCTCCAGCTGCCACCTCAAATCACCGCTGGGGTTGGTCAAGCCGGATAGCCCGGTGGCAGGGGATGAGTGGGCTACCCACATGAAGAATAACGGCGCCGTCTTTGGTGCAGAGACGATCGAAGCCGCAACCGGTGTTGAACAGTGTGCCTCTTGCCATGCCGTCGGGCAGGAGCAGGGTGTCGACAAGGTTCACAAGGTCTACGACTTCCGTTGATGAAATCCTGCGGTCAGGGGGTAACCCCTGGCCCTTCGCCGTTGAAGGAAACAAGATGAAAAAGACCATCACGCAGTGGTTATTGGCTGGCATGCTGGCCCTGAGCTGCCTGTCAGCCTGGGCCAAGAGCGATGCCGCGCAACCCGCTGGCGATGCAGATCCGCGACTCCAGATTGAATCGGCTCTGGACAAGAAATTTGACCAGGGAAAATACTCCCCGAAGGGAGCTGATACCTGCCTCAAGTGCCACGATTCAGATTCACGCAAACCCGCGACCGGCATATTCCACAGTGTGCACGGCAATCTGGGCAACCAGAATGGCCCCATGGCCGACCGGCAGTGTGAAGCTTGTCATGGTCCGGCAGGCAACCACACGCGCAATCCTCGCAAAGGAGAGAAACGGGAGCCGATGATCACCTTTGGTCCCGATTCACCTGTGCCGGTCGAGAAGCAGAACAGTGTCTGTCTCTCCTGTCATACCGATACCAACCGGATGGGCTGGCATGCCAGTGTTCATGCGGTCGAGGATCTCTCCTGTACCAGCTGCCACACATTGCACCAGGCCAAGGATCCGGTGATGGACAGCAAGAAACAGGTCGAGACCTGCACCAGCTGCCATGCCGCAGAGAAATCGGATCTGCACAAGCGCACCAGTCATCCCATCCTGAATGGCGAAATGCCCTGCTCCAGCTGCCACAACCCGCATCAGTCACAAAATGAGGCCAGCCTGAAACAGCCAACCGTCAACGAGAGCTGTTACGAGTGCCATGCCGAGAAGCGGGGCCCCTTCCTGTGGGAGCACGAACCGGTGACCGAGGATTGCTCTCTATGCCACAGCCCCCACGGTTCCATCAATCAGGCGCTGCTCAACAAGCGCGTGCCCCAGTTGTGTCAGGAGTGTCACAGCGCCCCCCATGCCAACGTGTCCATCCCCGAGGGGGATCTCAAGGTGCGCGGCGGCAGTTGCCTGAACTGTCATAACCAGATCCACGGGACCAACCATCCGAATGGGCAGTCCCTGCGACGTTGAGGAGAGAAGTCATGAAACATTCAACACTTTGGCTCTCCTTGCTGACCATCTTCTCGGCCCATGCCACCGAGGAGCCGCTGGCTGTCGAGGATTACTCCCTGCAATCGGCCAGGGAGGCCAAAACCGCGCGCTGGCGCTGCGCATCCTGTGAAAGCGAGAGTGGCTGGTTTGGTGAGGTGGGGCTGGGGACAGGCTACATCAACGATGATGGCGCGACCCGTTTTCGCAACTGGGTGCCCGCCGCCAACGATACCGGCATGCTGGGGATCTTTAACGCTGACCTGCAGTATCGGGGAGAGGGATCCCGTTATGGCGCACTCGAGGCCAGGGATCTTGGAATGCGCCGTTTCAGCATGTCACTGGAGCAAGGGTTCTATGATGGCGCGCGCGCCAAAATTGGCTACTCCGAAACCCCCTTTTACTGGAACAGCCATGGCAAGAGTGTCTATCGCTCTGACGATGCGCCTATGGCGGCTGGTGCGCTGGCCGAATTTGACAAGGAGGTGGTCCGCAAGAAGCTGACTATGGGGCTTGCCTATACCCCCAAGAGCCCATGGCGCCCTTATGCCGATTTCTCTTATGAGAAAAAAGAGGCAACGCTGGCCACTTATCAGTCCAGCATCCCGGGGATAGGCAGCATGCCGGGCTTTGTACCCAAGCTGGTCGATGGCAGCAGTACCACCCTGGTCAAGAGTGGCATCAGCTACCTGGGTGAAGGCTGGCTGGTTGATCTGGCCTACAACGGCTCACTCTATCGCAACGAGGAGACCGCATTCTATTTCGGTTCGGCCAGCGACCCCTATGCCAATGAGCGGGCTTACGAACCCGACAACAGCTTCCATCAGGTCAGTTTATCCGGCCAGTACAACTGGAACCGGCAGAGTCTGAGCGGTCGCATTCTCAGCAGTCGAGCAACGTCGGATGGCAATCTAGCCGCCTTCCGGCAGGTGCCGATCACCCAGAGCGATTTCCATGGCGAGATCGATACCATCCAGACCAATGCCAAATGGGTGGGGCGTTTTGGCCGGGATTTGACTCTGCGTGCCGGGGGCGAATACCGGGATCGGCAGGACAACTCGGACAAGCAGGTTGTTATTGGCAAACAACGGCAGCCGGGGGATCGTTCTCACAGTAAAGCCAATCTGGAAGCGGATTACCGCCTTAGTCGATCGGTCAAGGTAACCGGGGGTTACCAGTATCGTGCCGATGAACGGGAGTACGCGGATCGTCGCAAGACGGATGAGCAGACATTGTTCCTCAAGAGTCGCTATCGCCCGGTGGGTGATCTGCAACTGGGGGGGAAACTCTCCTGGAGCACCCGGGATGGCTCTGAGTGGAAGAATAACAATACCAATGTCAGCCCGACCTTGCGTCAGTTCTATCTGGCCAATCGTGACAGGTTCGAGCTACGTGGCGATCTGCAGTATGCCTTCAGCGAGCAGTTAAGCTCCTCGCTGGAAGGGTGGTGGGCACGGGCAAACTATCCGGAGCCTGACATCGGACTCAGTGAAGGGGAGGACTATGGTATCGATCTGACCCTTAACCAGCAGTTTGATGAGAATCTCAGTGGCCATCTCTTCAGCAATGTACAGTGGATCACCTCAAGCCAGAACCATGCTTACACCGGTGCCCCGGACTGGGATCCCTATTCGACCCGGGTTCGTGACCAAATCACTACTCTGGGAGTGGGTCTAAGCCAGAAGAAGGCGTTTGATTTGGCGCTGGAACTGGGGGTGGATTACAGCTTCTCCTATGGCCGTGGCCAGACAGATGCCAGCAAGGGTTATGACTACCCCGACCTGACCAGCAAGCAACACCGTCTGGAAGGCTATGCCCTCTATCAGCTCGACGAGAAGCAGTCACTGCGCTGGGATATGCGCTACGAGTTCTACCACGATGTGGACTACCTCTACACCGGTGAGGAGTACAGCATGGGTCATGTTAACCAGAACTATAACGGTTACTTCACCGCTATCTCCTGGCTCTACAAGTTCTAACGCCGCAAGTGCCACAAGGGGAGCCTGGCTCCCCTTTTTCATGCCCGGCACAGACACCCGAATGCGGATAGCAATTGATGCCTGGATGCCGCGAGGCATGTTGCTATCTAATTGATTTTCTATATTTCAGATCTTCCCAGCAGCTGGGTTGCATGGCGGCACTGCGACGTTAGGCCGCTGATCTTGTGTGGCGCCGAACGGGCCGATCGGGTGATGGTGGGCGACAAGTGGCGGGTGTGAATGGCGCCGTCGTGGGGCTCGATATCGAACAGCTTATCGCCCTTCACAAGGTGGCTGCTGCTGTGCTGGTACGTGGCCAGGTGAGAGCAAATGGTAAAAAGCGAAGGGGCCCGCAGTGGGCCCCTTGTTGTTGGCGCTTTTCGCTGCGCCGCTATTTGGCGGCGGGGGCAGGGAAGTATTTGCTGTGCAGCAGCGGGTATTCACTACTCGCCAGCACCTGGGTCAAGCCGGTCTGGAACTCTTTGACCAGTTCGTCGCTTACCGGATGGCTGAAGGCGAAGCAGAACTGCTCCGAGCTAAGTACCCACTGCTCCTTGAAGCGGGCGGGGTCGAGTTTTTGCTCCACGATCAGCTGTTCCATGGTGGTTTTATTGGTGGAGACCAGATCGATCCGACCTGAGGTGAGCATCTTCAGCGCTTGTGCCAGCCGATTGGCTGCCATCAGCTTGGTCTCGTCAAAGCCGTTGTTGAGTAGCAACTGTTCTCCCACATCAGCCCGTACCGCCCCGATATTGAATGCTTTGGCATCATCGAGCTTGGTGATGGTGATATTGCGCTCGGCCAACCCTACCAGCACGATTTCGGCGTAACCGATGGGACAGGCCCATTTGAACAGAGGATCCCGCGCCTGGGTGCGGGCGGTGGAGAAGAGTACCGCATTGGGCTTTTGGGTCAGCAGGTAGTAACCGCGCGCCCAAGGCATGATGGTGATGGGCTGCGCTGGGGTATTGGTCTTTTTCCATACCAGTTGCAGCAGTTCGACCGCGAGGCCGGTGGGGGCGCCACTTGCATCGGCGTAGTTGTAGGGTTTGTACTCTTCGGTAATGTAGTGAAGCTTGGCCAGCTCGGGGCTGGCGTTGGCAAAGGAGGTAACAAGCAGTGTGGCCAACCCGATCCATGGTTTCATTTCTCTATCCTGCTCAAGGGAATACCTATGCTCAATTGTGACCAAGCCGGATGATTTCGCCAAGGCGGGTTTGCAGTTTGGCAAAAAGTGCAGGAGGCCGCCGGCATGTTGTGCTGTGTTGCGAGGGTCAGAGAGACTGGCGCAGTGGCAGGTATTTGGCTTGCAGTTGCGAAAATTGAGGGGAGGCCCGGGCACGATCCAGAGCTTGTTGAAAGCGGCTTATATCCCTGTCTGGCACCTGACGGCTAAAGGCATAGCAGAGTGGCTTGCTGTCGAGCACAAAGGCCACATTGAAGTCATTCAGATCCATGTTGAGGTCCTTGAGGGTTTGATAGCCGACCAGCTTGTTGGTAGCAAAGAGATGGGTACGGCCCGAGGCGAGCATTTTGGCCGCCTGGCTGAGACGGTTTGCCTCGACAAGGTTGCTTTCATCCAGACCCCGCTCCTGCAACAGCTGACTCGATACGGTCGAGCGCACCACCGCAATCTTGTATTGTTTCATTTGTTCGGCAGAGACAAGGGTCAGCTTGTCAGCTGCGCGGCCAAGCAGCACAAAGTCCGAGTTGTCGATGGGGCAGGCCCACTTGAAAAGCGCTTCCCGTTCGGGTGTCCGTGCGGTGGCAAACAGCACCACATTGTGCTTGCTGCTTAGTTCTTTGTAGCCGCGGGCCCACGGCAGAATGCGTATTGGTTGGGGGGAAAGGTCACTATATTGCCAGATCATCTGCAGCAGTTCGACGGCAAGGCCGGTGGGCTGACCCTCTGCGTCACTGAAGTTAAAAGGCGGGGAGATTTCGGTGCAGTATTCGAGCTTGTCCAGATCTGCACGGGCAAAGCTGGCCCACAGAAGGAGTAGGATGTGGGAGAGATGCCATGTCCGCATGGAAGAGATCCTTCACTATATCGACGATGCCAAACAGTGTGACGGCTCGAGTTCGCAATAGCCAGCTCCTTGACGGGCAACCATAGTGCGACTGAGGGGGCCATTCCAGCTGCAGCCGAGAGTCAGCGCACCGGCAGGTATTTGGCCTGCAATTTGCGAAACTCCTCCGAAGCGAGGGCGCGGGTCAGGCCCTGCTGAAAGAGGGTGATCTCGCTGTCGGGCACCTGACGGCTGAAGGCGTAGCAGAGCTGCTCGGCGCTCAGCACCATGGCCACGTTGAAGTCGTCGCTATTGAGCTTCAATTCGCGGATGGCGTCATATCCCGCCAGCTTGCTGGTGGCGAGCAGGTCGGCGCGGCCGGAGAGCAGCATCTTCAACCCCTGCGACAGGCGGTTGGCCGGGATGATGTTGTTGTCATCCATGCCGTTGTTGAGCAGCAGCTGCTCGGCGGCGTCCGAGCGCACCGCGCTGATCTTGTACTGGCTCATCTGTTCGAAGGCGGTCAGGGTGATGTTCTGCGCTTTGCGGCCCAGCAGTATGTACTCCGAGTAGCCGATGGGGCAGACCCACTTGAAGAGATCCTCCCGCGCCTGGGTGCGGGCGGTGGAGAAGAGCACCACGTTGGGCTTCTGAGTTAGCAAGTAATAACCTCGCGCCCAGGGCAGGATGCGCACCGGCTGGGGCGTCACGCCGCTGTGTTGCCAGATCATCTGCAGCAGATCGACCGCAAGGCCGGTGGGCTGGCCTTGCGGATCGCTGAAGTTGTAGGGGGGGTACTCTTCGGTGAGGTACTCGAGCTTGCCCAGATCAGCCCGGGCCGTCGAGGCCCAGCAGAGCAGCAACAGATGACAGATCAGCCATATCCTCATAGGGAACATCCTTAGCGATCAACCTTCCCTTGAGTGTGACCATGAACAGAGTAAATAGCCACTCACTGCCGTTACCAGCGGGCGCGGATCTGCCCGATGGGCTGGTAGGCCTCATCCCGCAGCCCCACCAGCAGGGTCTTGCCATCCGCTTGCAGCCGGAACTCGCCGTAGCGGGCCGCTTCGTACTGCCCCCCCGTTCCCTCTTCAAAGAAGTAGGCATCGGGGCCGATCTGCCACTGCCGCTCGCTCTGGTGCACCTGCAATAGCCGCTCATCGCTGGCGAGTCGATCCGGTTTGCCATCGGCCACCAGACTGGCCACCTGATGGGCATCGAGGCGGATCACCAGGGTATTGCTGCCCTTGTTTTGAGTAGTACGGGCGTCGCGGCTGGTCAGCTCGCGGGCAATCTCGTAGTTCAGCCGCATGTAATCCCCCTGCATCAGAGAGCGGGGATCGACCGGGGCGAGCCGCAGCAGCACCACTTCGCCGCTGCTCATGGCGTGCTCATAGCGCCAGACGGTGGCATTGATGCCTGCCAGAATGGCGAGGCCGCTCAGCAACAGGGAGAGTTGTCGGGTGACGGGTTTCATGAGTCGCTCCTTGCCGCGAAGGTGGTGAGCAGCTGGCGGGCCACCAGCAGCAGGATGCCGGAGCCCAGCAGCAGCCAGGATTTGGTCATCAGGGTGAGCCCAAGATCGTAGTAATAGAGCGAGCCATAGCCGAGCAGCAGCAGGGCCGAGAGGGTCATCAGCCCCAGACTGCCGGCATAAAACCCGAGGATCAGCACCAGTGCGCCCGCCCCCATGCCGGGGATAACGGCGCTGATCAGCACCAGCGGCAGGCCAAACAGCAGAGGGAGCTTGAGCTTCACCATCACCGCCAGCAGCAGGGCGGCGCAGAGCAGGGGATTGAGCCAGAGCGGCAGGCGGGACAGCCCCAGTTCGTCCAGCACGCTGCTGCCGCCATCCCACAGCGGATGGTGCAGACGGCCCAGCACCAGCAGGGAGAGGGCCAGCCCCAGCGTGATGGAGTGGTAGAGCTGGTGGCGCTCTGGATCCCTATCTGCCCGCAGCCAGCAGAAGGTGATGGCCGCCATCACCAGCGGCAGCGCCAGCAGTTGCAGCCCGAGGCAGGCGAGGCCAAGGGTGAGCAGCAGGGCCGCCGCCACGCTGTGAAACAGCCGCACCAGCCAGTGATCGAACAGCATGGCGATGGCAAGGGAGAGCAGGCACAACCCAAACCAGAGCAGGGCGTGATGAAGATCAAGCTGATCGAGCAGGCCATAGAGCAGCCAGGCATCGGCCGCCAGGGTGAGGGCCAGCACGAACTGATCCCAGAGATCGCCGCGTTGGCTGCGATTGAGGGCGTAGGCCCCCGCCAGCAGCACGGCCCCCAGCAGCAGGGCGCTGTTGGCCTCGCGGGTCAGCTGCTCGAAGGTGAGAAACAGGAAAAAGAGCAGGAACAGGGCGGCAATCCAGCCCACCAGCCCGAGCAGAAAGCGGCTCGACCAGTGTGGCTGGTTGTTGCGGGGCATCTCCCCTTCTACCAGATTGGCCTGTTGCAGTGCTTGCCAAAGGGTCAGATCACTCATGAGACCTCCGTTGTTGTTGCAGCCAGCGGGCGGCGGTGACAGAAAGGCCGATGGCAATCAGGCTCAGCAGCAAGAAGCCGTTGATGTCGGGCTCCATCCACTTGCCCAGCGCCGCGAGGATGACGGCAATCAGACTGAGGCACCCCATGGCGAGTCCGGCGATAAATCTGTGATGCCAAAGGGCATAGGCCGCAGCGAGCCAGCCAAGCCAGAGCGGCCACACCAGCGGGGAGGCGGCATCAAACAGCGCCAGCAGGGTGAGCAGGGTAGCCCCCAGACCTGCGGCCAGACCCGCCAGCCAGCTTGGCATCAGGCGCCAGCTGGCAGGTGCCAGCAGAAGCAGACCCCAGAGGGCGGCGTTGAGCAGGGTCAGGCACCAGCCCAATCCCTCTTCATCGAAGGTAAAGAAGAACGTGAACAGGCCGAGCCGCCAGTAGAGCACCAGCGCCAGCTGGCCGAGCAGCCAGCTCAAGGTCCAGAGCAGCGGGCTTTGGCCAAATGCCGGCAGTGGCACCAGCATCAGCGCCCAGGTGGCGAACAGCTGCCAGGGATCGGCACCGGTCTGGTAGGTCTGACCCACCAGCGCCAGCAGGGCGCCGATATTGAGGGCGATGGCGAGCAGCAGCGCCTGACGGGGGGTATCCCCCAGCGGTTTGCGCCACAGCAGAAGCAGCATGGCGAGCAGCGGCGCCTCCAGCAGGGCGAGGCGGGAGACCCGGCCCAGCTCTTGCCAGTTGAAGGCGACGAAGAAAATAAGGCCTGCCCCGATACAGAGGGCGCCGAGCCAGAGCAGCAGCCGGTCAAACAGCCACTGCCAGCGCGCCGGATGGGGGGGAAGATCGGCGAGGGTCAGGGCGTCCGCCAGCTTCTCTGGCGCCAGCCGTCCCTGTTTGACCCATTCGAGAAGCGTCTCTCTTGATATGTTGTGCATGGGGGGACTCCACGAGGTTTGCCCCATTATGGCATGAGGCACCCGCAACCGTGCACTGCCCCTTAGCTCTACGGCTGGTGGTGCGACAGCGGATTACGCAATAGACACAGCAGCAAACAAAAAAGCCCTCCACAGGGGAGGGCTTGAGCAGCGGAAAAGGCGATCAGGCAAAGATCAGAGTGCTCACCCCGAGGCCGACGAAGAGGATGGCGCAGGCGATGCGGATCCCCTTGAGCGGCAGCTTGTCTGCCCCCAGCTTGCCGATCAGCACCACCGGCACGTTGGCCAGCATCATGCCGAGGGTGGTGCCGGTAATGACCTGTACCAGCGAATCATATTTGGCGGCCAGCAGCACGGTGGCGATCTGGGTCTTGTCGCCAATCTCGGCGATGAAGAAGAGCACGAAGGTGGCCATAAAGGGGCCGTATTTATCCAGCGAGCTCTCCTCGTCATCCACCTTGTCCGGCACCAAAATCCAGATAGCCATGGCGATAAAGGCGATGGCGACCAGCCAGGTCATTATCTTGGGATCGAGCCAGCGGCTGATGAACTCACCAATCCAGGCAGCGCCCGCATGGTTGAGCAAGGTAGCCGCCAGCATGCCGGCGATGATGGGCCAGGGCTTGCGAAAACGGCAGATGAGCAGCAACGCCAACAGCTGGGTTTTATCGCCGATCTCGGCAATAGCGACGCTGAGGGTTGAGGTTAACAAGGCTTCCATAAAAATGACCGGGGGACGGAATTGTTATAAACCAAAGACAAGCCTGCGCCATCCGTCCCCGGTATTGGCACTGGCCCGTCAAAGGTCTTGTCAAATCCATGGCTGGCATGGATCACCCTGACCATGGTGATTTGGCACCAAGTATGTTGATCAGGGTCGCAAACCGGTATTCATGAAATGGATGGCACCGGCGTGCGAGACTACTCCCCCTCGATGGGAGCGGGCATTCTAGGGAAAAACCGCATGAGTGACAAGGGGATCAGCCACCCACCAGCTTGACGCTGAAACCGGCTTTCTCCAGCTCGGTTTTGATCAGGTCCCGTTTATCCCCCTGGATCTCGATCACTCCCTCCTTGATACCGCCTCCGGTGCCGCACTTTTTCTTGAGCAGGGTGGCCAGGGATTTTTGCTGATCGGCGGGTACGCCATGAATGGTGATCACCCCGGCGCCCTTGCGCCCTTTGGTCTCGCGGCGAATGCGCACGGTGCCGTCAGTGGGGAAGGGGGAGGCGGATTGGGGAGCGCTCTGCTCCTTGATCATGCCGCCATCTGTGCTGTAAACGAGGCGGCTGTTGTTGTCGTGATTCATGGCATTACTTTATGGGTTAGCTAAGCGGAGTTTGATTTTACTCAAATAAAAGTTGAAGACACAGCTTATAATGCCCCAAGTAAAAGAGAATTATTATTGTTTAACTTCAGGAGTCAGTCATGGTACTCACGCAGTTGTCACCGGGACAGAGTGCTCGCATCAAGAATATGAATCAGCTCGCCCGGCCGCTGCGCCGCAAACTGATGGTGATGGGCCTGTTGCCCCAGACTGAAGTCATTTATCTGCGCTCCGCCCCCCTGGGGGACCCGCTCCAGATCCAGTGCCAGGGGATCTGTCTCTCCATGCAAAAGAGTCTGGCCCAGCAAATAGAAGTCGAGCCGGTATAACCCCCTGTTCGGCTACCGCTTCGGTCAAGAAAGTCACCGGGAGCGGTTCAGAGACAAGAAGTCGAACCTGCAAAGCAGCTTGCCACTCGCACGCGGCGGGTTCAGAAGAAAATAGAGGTAGAGCTGGTATGAATTATTCCCTGGTAACGGTAGGTAACCCCAATAGCGGTAAGACCTCCCTGTTCAACGCCCTGACCGGCGCCCGCCAGCAGGTAGGCAACTGGAGTGGCGTCACCGTCGACAAGAAGATGGGTGAGTTCAGCGCGGGTGAGCATCACTTCAAGCTGATGGATCTGCCCGGCATCTATAGCCTGGCGGGTCAGGATGGCAGTCTGGACGAGCAGATCGCCAGCCGCTTTGCCCAGGGCCAACAACCCGACCTGCTGCTCAACGTCATCGACGCCGCCAATCTGGAGCGCTCCCTATACCTCACGCTGCAACTGCGCGAACTGGGCCTGCCCATGGTGGTGGTGCTCAACAAGCTGGATATCCTGCAAAAGCGCCGCATCGTCATCGACGATAGCAAGCTCGGCAAATCCCTCGGTTGCCCTGTAGTGGCCCTCTCTGCCCACAACAGCAAGCAGGTTGCCGCCTTCAAGCAGCAGATCCGGCAGTTTATCGGTCAGCCGCAAGCAGCCTTGCAACTCGATTACGGCCAAGAGCTTGAAACCGATCTGGCGGAGCTGGAGACCCTGCTCGCCCCGCATCACCTCACTACCCGTGGCCGCGCCCTGCGCCTGCTGGAAGAGGATGCGGTGATGCAGGAGACTCTGCTGCCCGGTCAGCAGGCGGCCGCCGCCAATGTGGTAGCTCGCGCTCATCAAGGGCAGGATATCGACCTGCAACTGGCAGATATCCGCTACGGACATATCCACCAGTGGGTACAACAGGCTCGCCAGCAGAAGGGCAAGCTCACCGAGGCCCAGAGTGAGTGGCTGGATCGGGTGCTGCTCAATCGCTGGATTGGCATCCCCTTCTTCCTGTTTGTCATGTACCTGATGTTCATGTTCGCCATCAAGGTGGGCAGCGCCTTTATCGACTTCTTCGACATCATGGGCGGCGCCCTGTTTGTCGATGGGGTGCACCACCTGCTGGGGCTGATCAATGCCCCCGAATGGTTGGGCGCCATTCTGGCTGACGGCTTCGGGGTTGGTTTGCAGACCGTGGCCACCTTTATTCCGGTGATTGGTTGCCTCTATCTGTTCCTCGCGGTACTGGAGAGCTCCGGCTATCTGGCCCGCGCCGCCTTCGTGGTAGATGCCCTGATGCGCCGCCTCGGCCTGCCGGGCAAGGCGTTCGTGCCGATGCTGATGGGCTTTGGCTGTACCGTCCCCTCGGTGATGGCGACCCGTACCCTCAACTCCGAGCGGGAGCGGCTGATGACCTCGGCCATGGCCCCCTTCATGTCGTGCGGTGCCCGTCTGCCGGTTTACGCCCTGTTTGCGGTGGCCTTCTTCCCTGAATCAGGCCAGAACCTGGTGTTCGGTCTCTACCTCATCGGTATTCTGGTGGCGGTGCTCACTGGCCTGCTGCTGCGCAATACCCTGCTGCCGGGCAAGAGCGACTCCATGGTGATGGAGATGCCGGATTACGAGTGGCCGCGTCCTGTCAACGTTGCCATCAAGACCTGGCAGAAGCTCAAATCCTTCGTCTTTGGCGCCGGTAAAACCATCGTGCTGGTGGTTGCCGTGCTGAGCGTGCTTAACTCCCTGGGTACCGATGGCAGCTTTGGCCATCAGGAGCAGGAGAGCTCGGTCCTGAGCAAGATCAGCCAGGCGGTGACCCCGGTGCTGCACCCCATCGGTGTGCGCGATGACAACTGGCAGGCTACGGTCGGTATCGTCACCGGTATCTTCGCCAAAGAGGCGGTGGTCGGTACCCTCAACAGCCTCTACGCCGGTGGTGGCGCAGATGAAGAGGAGGCGAGCGAGTTCTCGCTGGTGGCCAGCTTCCATGAGGCGATCGATGCCGTGGCAGCCAATCTGGCGGAGATCAACCCGAGCGACCCTATGGGGCTTGATGTTGGCAACCTCGACGACCAGAAAGCTGCCGCCGAGGCGCAGGAGGTGGATGTCTCCACCTACGGCAACATGCAGACCCACTTCGATGGGGCGGCTGGTGCCTTTGCCTACCTCTTGTTCGTGCTGCTCTACATGCCTTGCGCCGCCGCCATGGGTGCCCTGGTGCGGGAAACCGGTCGCCAGTGGGCCCTCTTTACCGCGGCCTGGTGCAACTATATGGCCTTTATGTGCGCGACCCTCTTCTATCAGGTGGCCACCTTCGCCGCTCATCCGGAGCAGAGCCTGTTCTGGATCGTCAGCTATGGCCTCTCTCTGGTACTGCTCTGGTGGGCCGGTCGCCGTCACGGTGACATCGTCGCCCGCAAGGTGGTGACCTTATGATCCTGCGCGAGCTGGGGGATTACCTCGCCGCGCAGCAGAAGGTGAGCCGGCGTGATCTGGCTCGCCACTTCCACACCTCGGAAGATGCGGTGGAGGCCATGCTCGGCGTCTGGATGCGCAAGGGGCGGGTCATCAAGCGCGAGAGTCGGGTCTGTGGTGGCAGTTGCTGCGGCAAGAGCGAAGAGGTGATGTTCGAGTGGTGTGATGCGGGCCAGATTGGCATCAAGATCCGCTAAACGACTACCAGACCTCATCACCAAAGATCGAACAATAAAAAACGGCAGGCCCTGCTTTAAATGAGGGTCTGCCGTTTTTATTGCTGAAAACAGGCGAGATCAGGCGCTCTGGCGAGCCTCGCTCAGCAGTGCCAGCGCCGGTTGGGCGTTGTCCGGCATCAGCCGGTAGGCCTTGTGGTGTTTGACCAGGGTGGCTTTCTTGTTGCCCTGGCTCAGCAGCAGGCCGTGCTTGAAGGCCGCCTCGGCCAGCACCTTCTCGTCACCGCGCACATAGAGGGTGAGGGGTTTGACAAGCTCACCGTCCTCGATATGGCCTTCATATTCGCTATGGCTTACCACCAGACTCGCCTGACCGCCCGATTGCAGGCGCAGCTTGGCGTCCACCTCGCTCTCGGTCAGCACCAGCCAGCCTGCCGCTGAGAGCTCCTCCAGCAGGGCAGCCAGCTTGGCCCCCAGTTGTTGCGGGTTGGTCATGGCGCACTGGTATTGGAAGGCGATGCGCGCAAGCAATCCCTTGAGATCGGCACCCGCGCCCAGGGTGCGGCCAAGCTGCACCCAAGCTTTCAAATCTTCCATCACCAGACGGGAGAAGCGCTTCTCCTTGAGGGAGTCGGCCATCCAGGTGCAGAGAAAGTGGCTCTCTTGGGCTGGAGTGCGCTTGCCCGCCTTTTGTTCGGCGGTGCGGGCCAGTTCGGCCAGGCTCTGGGTGGCCATCTCGAGCAGGGCCTGATTGTAGGTCGGAGAGGTCATAAGCAATCCTTCAGTTGACCACCAGGGGTCAACACCGATGACAGAGATGGCAAAGGCGCCAGTGGCGCCTTTGCGGTTCAATAGAGCAACTGCCCGCCTTATTTCGGCTGACGGGGCTTCTTGGCGGCGGCCAGACGCTTGAGGCGCTGACCCTGCAGCTTGGCTTCGGCCATCACCTGGGCTACGGCGTTATCTTCACGCTGCGGCCGCTTGCCGAAGCGGCGACGCTCCTGCAAATGCTTGATCAACTCGTCACGGCTGCTCACCTCATAGCCCGGCACCATGATGCGGCGGATCTTCTGGCCGATCAGGGCCTCGATCTCCAGCAGGGTACGCTCCTCTTCACGGCTGACGAAGGAGATGGCCATGCCGCGCTTGCCGGCACGACCGGTACGGCCGATACGGTGCACGTAATCTTCCGCCAGGAACGGCAGATCATAGTTGACCACGTACTCCAGATCCGGGATATCCAGACCACGGGCGGCCACTTCGGTGGCGACCAGTACCCGTACCTTGCCTTCCATGAATTCGCGCAGGGCGCGGCGACGGTTGCCCTGGGCCTTCTCGCCATGGACCACGGCGGACTTGATGCCGTCGAGGTTCAGCTCCTCGACCAGCACATCACAGCTCTCGCGGGTACTGGCGAACACCAGCACCTGCTGCCAGTTCTGTTTGCCAATCAGCTCTGAGAGCAGCTCGCGCTTGCGCTTCTGCTCGACCGGATAGACGGTGTGGCTGACGGTGTCGGCAGTGGAGTTCTGCTTGTTGACGCTGACGATCTGCGGGCGATCCAGCATCAGGTTGGCCAGCTTCTTCACCGCGTCGGAGAAGGTGGCGGAGAAGAGCAGGTTCTGACGGGTCTTGTTGACCGCTTGCAGGATCTTTTGCACATCGGCACTGAAGCCCATGTCGAGGATGCGATCCGCTTCATCCATCACCAGACACTCGACGCCGGAGAGGCTGAGGTTGCAGGCGGTGAGGTGCTCCAGTAGACGGCCCGGGGTGGCCACAATGATGTGAGCGCCCGCTTTGAGCTTCTTGGCCTGCACGTCCTGCTTGCCACCGCCGACGATGGTGATGGTGGTGATATCGAGATACTTGGCGAAGTCATTGATGTTGCTCGCCACCTGAGCCGCCAGCTCGCGGGTCGGGGTCAGGATCAGCACACGGGCGTTGGAAGGCTGGACCGGAGCCGGATTGTCTACCAGACGTTGCAAGATGGGCAGGGCGAAGGCGGCGGTCTTGCCGGTACCGGTCTGGGCGCTGGCCAGCACATCGCGGCCACGGCGAATGGCCGGGATCGCCTGTTGCTGCACAGGGGTCATCTCCTGATAACCGCAATCTGAGACAGCACGCAAAATCTCGGGGGCAAAATCGAACGATTCAAATCTCATAATGGGTTCCTGTGTTCCAGCTGGGCTGTGTTTGGCTTGGTTAGCTCGGCATGAGCGAGACGGAGGTTGTAACCACCGACGGCTGCGCCTGACATCAAGTCAGAGAGTGAGCCGGAAAATGGCGGGCGCGAAGTGTAACAGATAGACGTCACAAATTCTGCCTCAAATGGTTGGAGTTTTTCCCGTGGCAGTTGCCCAGTGTAGGAGCCATCGCAAGGCACTGCATCTAGTTATCTTCACGGCTGCCAGGAGCGTATGAGCGGTTGGTGAGCGCGCATAGAAAATCAGCCCCGCATTGGCAGGGCTGACTGTTAGGGGACATCACGGCTGTGGCCGGTCAGATCAGACCGCCAGATAGTCCATGATCCCTTCGGCCGCTTTGCGCCCTTCGTAGATGGCGGTCACCACCAGATCGGAGCCGCGTACCGCGTCGCCACCGGCGAACACCTTGGGGTTGCTGGTCTGGAAGGCATATTCCGCCTGCTCGCGCGCCTTGATGCGATCCCGGTTGTCGAGCTCGATGCCGAACTCCGCCATCCAGGGTTGGGGGTTGGGTTGGAAGCCAAATGCCATCACCACCGCATCGGCAGCCAGCACCTGCTCGGAGCCTTCGATAACCACCGGATTGCGGCGGCCATTGGCATCGGGTTCACCCAGCTCGGTGCTCACCACCTTGATGCCGACGGTGCGACCGTTGGCATCCAGCTCGACCGCCACCGGCTGCAGGTTGAACATGAATTCAACCCCCTCTTCGCGGGCGTTTTTCACCTCCCGCTTGGAGCCCGGCATGTTCTCCTCGTCGCGGCGATAGGCGCAGATCACCTTGTCAGCCCCCTGACGGATGGCGGTACGCACGCAGTCCATGGCGGTATCGCCACCGCCCAGCACTACCACCTGCTTGCCGGCGAAGTCGATATAGTCGGCTTGTGCCTTCTCGAACCCCAGCAAGCGGTTGGCGTTGGCGATGAGGTAGGGCAGGGCGTCATAGACGCCCGGCGCCTCTTCGTTGGCAAAGCCGCCCTTCATGTACTTGTAGGTACCGACCCCGAGGAAGACCGCGTCGAACTCGCCGAGCAGATCGGCGAAGGTGATATCCTTGCCAACTTCGGTCTCGAGACGAAACTCCACGCCCATCCCCTGGAAGATCTCGCGGCGACGCTGCATCACCTCTTTTTCCAGCTTGAAGGAGGGGATGCCGAAGGTGAGCAGGCCGCCGATCTCCGGATATTTGTCAAACACCACCGGGGTGACGCCATTGCGTGCCAGCACATCGGCACAGGCAAGGCCAGCAGGGCCGGCGCCGATGACGGCGACCCGCTTGCCGGTCTTGACCACGTTCGAGAGATCGGGCTTCCAGCCCATCTCGAACGCCTTGTCGGTGATGTATTTTTCGATGTTGCCGATGGTCACCGCGCCGAAGCGATCGTTGAGGGTGCAGGATCCCTCACAGAGGCGATCCTGCGGGCAGACCCGACCGCACACTTCCGGCAGGCTGTTGGTCTGGTGGGAGAGCTCCACCGCCTCCAGAATGCGCCCCTCTTTGGCCAGTTTCAGCCAGTTGGGGATGTAGTTGTGAACCGGGCACTTCCACTCGCAGTAGGGGTTGCCGCACTCGAGGCAGCGATCCGCCTGCATCTGTACCTGCGGCTGATTGAAGGACTCGTAGATCTCCACAAACTGGATTTTGCGGATCTTGAGCGGCTTCTTGGGCGGGTCGACCCGCTGGACATCGATAAACTGAAATACGTTCTGGCTCATAGGGTTCCCTCCTTATTGCGCCTGGATTCTGAGTTCTGCACTGGAACGGCTGGTGTGACCCAGCAGCGATTTCACGTCGCTGGACTTGGGTTTGATCAGCCTGAACTTGGGCACATAGGAGTCGAAGTTGGCCAGGATCTCCTCGGCGCGCGAGCTGCCGGTCTCATTGAGGTGCGCCGTGATGATGCCGCGCAGGTGCTCCTGATGGATGGCGAGATCCGCCACGTCCAGCAGTTCCACCAGCTCGGGGTTGGTGCGCTTGGCGAAGTTGCCGCACTCGTCGAGCACGTAGGCAAAGCCGCCGGTCATGCCCGCCGCGAAGTTGACGCCGGTCTGACCGAGCACGGTGACGATGCCGCCGGTCATATATTCACAGCCGTTGTCGCCAATCCCCTCGACCACCGCGAGCGCACCTGAGTTGCGCACCGCGAAACGCTCGCCAGCAGTGCCTGCGGCGTAGAGTTTGCCGCCGGTGGCGCCGTAGAGGCAGGTGTTACCGATGATGGCTGCTTCGTGGGATTTGAACGCCACACCGACATGGGGTTTGATCACCAGCTTGCCGCCGGTCATCCCCTTGCCCACATAGTCGTTGGCGTCACCGGTGAGGATCATCTCAAGGCCGCCAGCGTTCCAGACGCCGAAGCTCTGGCCTGCGGTGCCGTTGAAGTGCACCTTGACCGGATCCGCCGCCATACCCTGGTTGCCGTGCCGCTTGACGATCTCGCCCGAGAGACGCGCGCCCACCGAGCGGTCGGTGTTGCGAATGTCGTAGCGGAACTCGCCGCCGCTTGAGGTTTCCACCGCTTCCAGCAGATCTTCCACCATCTTGAGGTTGAGCGGCCCCTTGTCGAAGGTGGGGTTGTGCTGCTGACTGAACAGGCTGGAGCCTGCCGGTGCTACCGGACGGGCCAGAATGCCGGAGAGATCCAGCTTGGCCTGACGGGCGGTGAGGCCGGGCAGGGCTTCCAGCAGATCGGTGCGGCCAATCAGGTCGGTCAGCTGGGTGACGCCGAGCTGAGCCATCAGCTCGCGGGTCTCCTCGGCGATGAACTTGAAGTAGTTCATCACCATCTCCGGCAGGCCGGTGAAGTGCTCGCGACGCAGCTTCTCATCCTGAGTGGCAACGCCGGTGGCGCAGTTGTTCAGGTGGCAAATACGCAGGTATTTGCAACCGAGTGCCACCATGGGGCCGGTGCCAAAACCGAAGCTCTCGGCGCCGAGGATGGCCGCCTTGATGATGTCGAGGCCGGTTTTGAGACCGCCATCCACCTGCAGTCGTACCTTGTGGCGCAGACCGTTGGCGACCAGCGCCTGTTGGGTTTCAGCCAGACCCAGCTCCCACGGGGAGCCGGCATATTTGACCGAGGTGAGGGGGCTCGCGCCAGTGCCACCGTCATAACCGGAGATGGTGATGAAGTCGGCATAGGCCTTGGCCACGCCGCAGGCAATGGTGCCAACGCCGGGTTCGGAGACCAGTTTCACCGACACCAGACAGCTTGGGTTGATCTGCTTGATGTCGAAGATGAGCTGGGCCAGATCCTCGATGGAGTAGATATCGTGGTGCGGCGGCGGTGAGATCAGGGTCACGCCGGGCACGGAATAGCGCAGCTGGGCGATTTGGGCGGTGACCTTGTCACCGGGCAGCTGGCCCCCTTCGCCGGGCTTGGCCCCCTGAGCCACCTTGATCTGCACTACATCGGCGTTCATCAGGTAGTGGGGGGTGACGCCAAAGCGGCCGGAAGCCACCTGCTTGATGCGGGAGTTCTTCTCGGTACCGAAGCGCTTGGGATCTTCGCCACCTTCGCCGGAGTTGCTCTGACCACCGAGGCGGTTCATGGCAACAGCCAGTGCCTCGTGGGCCTCAGGGCCGAGGGCGCCGATGGACATGGCCGCGGAGTCGAAGCGGGGGAACAGCTTGTCGGCTGGCTCAACCTGATCCAGTGCGACCGGATTGTCGACCTTCTTCAGGGCCAACAGGTCACGCAAGGTAGAGACCGGGCGTTCGTTGACCAGACGGGCGTACTCCTTGTAATCGGCATAGTTGCCGGAGCGCACCGCGGTTTGCAGGGTCTGCACCACATCCGGGTTGTAGGTGTGGTACTCGCCGCCGTGAACGAACTTGAGCAGGCCGCCATGGGGGAGGGGCTTGCGCACCAGCCAGGCCTGACGGGCCAGATTGTGCTGATCCTGCTGGATGTCGGCAAAATCGGCACCCTGAATACGGCTCGATACGCCGCGGAAGCAGGTATCGACCACCGATTTGGCCAGACCCACCGCTTCAAACAGTTGGGAGCAGCGGTAGCTGGCGACGGTGCTGATGCCCATCTTGGACATCACCTTGTAGAGCCCCTTGTTGATGCCGTTGCGGTAGTTGACCATGGCCTGGCGCAGGGGCATGGCGAGCACCCCCTCTTCAACCTGCTTGGCCAGGGTTTCGTAGGCCAGATAGGGGTAGATGGCGGTCGCGCCAAAGCCCAGCAGCACCGAGAAGTGGTGCGGGTCGCGGCAACTTGCAGTTTCCACCAGAATGTTGGCGTCGCAGCGCAGGTTGTTGTCCACCAGGGTGCGCTGCACTGCACCCACCGCCATGGCGGCCGGGATCGGCAGGGTGTCGGCGCTGATGTCGCGGTCCGACAGCACCAGCAGCACGGTGCCACTCTTGGCAGCAGTTTTTGCCTCCTCGCAGATACGCACGATGGCTGCTTCCAGTCCCTCTTCGGGCTTGAAGTTGAGGCTGATCACCTGATGACGGTAGTACTCACCTTCCAGTGCCAGCAGCTGGTGGAAGTCGGAGTAGAGCAGGATCGGCGACTGGAACAGCACCCGGTGGGCGTGGCCGAAGGTCTCGTTGAAGACGTTCTGCTCGCGACCGATACAGGTGGCCAGCGACATGACGTGGTTTTCCCGCAGCGGATCGATGGGCGGGTTGGTCACCTGGGCAAACATCTGGCGGAAGTAGTCATAGAGGGTACGCTGGCCGGAGGAGAGCACCGCCATCGGGGTGTCATCCCCCATGGAACCCACCGCTTCCTGACCGTTTTCACCGAGAACCCGGATGATCTGATCCAGCTCCTCGAAGGAGTAGCCAAACAGCTTCTGATAGGTTTTCAGCTGCTCATCGGAGAACTCGCGGCTACCGGTCTGGCTGTCGTCCATCTGCTCGAAGGGGACCAAGCGGCGGCAATGTTTGTCCATCCACTGCTTGTAGGTGTGGCGGTTTTTGAGATCGTCATCGATCTCGAAGCTGGTCCACACCTTGCCGTTGCTGGTATCCACAACGAACAGCTCACCCGGGCCCACCCGGCCCTTCTCCAGCACTTCGTCCGGGGTGTAGTCCCAGGTACCGACTTCTGAGGCGAGGGTGATGAACTTGTCCTTGGTGATGACGTAGCGGGCCGGACGCAGACCGTTGCGATCAAGTGCGCAGGTGGCGTAGCGACCGTCGGTCATGACGATACCGGCGGGGCCATCCCACGGCTCCATGTGCATGGAGTTGAAGTCGTAGAAGGCGCGCAGGTCGTCATCCATGTTCGGGTGCTTTTGCCATGCAGGCGGGATCAACAGGCGCATGGCACGGAACAGGTCCATACCACCGGCGAGGAAGAGATCCAGCATGTTGTCGAGGCTGGAGGAATCCGACCCCGTGGTGTTGACGAAGGGGGCCGCTTCCTGCAAATCGGGAATGAGCGGGGTGGCAAACTTGTAGCTGCGCGCCTTGGCCCACTGGCGGTTGCCGGCGATGGTGTTGATCTCGCCGTTGTGGGCCAGATAGCGAAACGGCTGGGCCAGCGGCCAGCGCGGGCTGGTGTTGGTGGAGAAACGCTGGTGGAAGACGCAGATGGCCGCCTGCATACGGATGTCGGCGAGATCCAGATAGAAGCGCGGCAAGTCCACCGGCATGCACAGCCCTTTATAGACGGTGACCAGGTTGGAGAGGCTGACCACGTAGAAGTAGTCGTCGTTGACGCGCTTTTCGATGCGGCGACGCACGATATAGAGACGGCGCTCGAGATCCTTGTCGACCCAGCCGGGCGGGGCGTTGACAAAGACCTGTTCAATGCTGGGCAGGGAGGCTTTGGCGATGGTACCCAGTACGTTGGTATCGACGGGCACCTTGCGCCAGCCGACCAGACTCAGGGTCTCTTTTTCCAGCTCTTCGTCTATGATGTCGCGGGTCTGCTGGGCCAATACGGGGTCAGGGTTGAGAAACAGCATGCCGACCGCATAGTTGCGGCCAAGGTGCCATCCCTTCTCCTCGGCGACAGCTCTGAAGAAGCTGTCCGGTTTTTGCAGCAGCAGACCGCAACCATCGCCGGTCTTGCCATCGGCGGAGATCCCGCCGCGGTGCTGCATGCGAGCCAATGCTGACATCGCGAGACGGACAAGCTTGTGGCTGGCTTCCCCTTCCATGTGGGCCAACAGGCCGAAGCCACAGTTATCCCTCTCCAGCTTTGGATCATATAGTGACATTGCATTTCTCCCTTGCTCGGCCTTGTATCGCACAGTCATCACCTGACTGCATAAATTGCGATTGGCTCTTGTGGTTCCGTCTGCCTGACGTGGCGAATCTCCAAACTAATGGGATTTTCTGGCGAGGTCAATCGTAGGTCAGGTTTGTCTTCATAGTTACATTCGCATAACAAAATGTCGGATTGGGGGGATTTGCTCGCAGTTATGAAGTGTTTATTCTGTTTTGTTTTATTTTGTTGGTTAAATATATCGCCATTGACGGGCTCAATGGTGCGCTCGGCGACGATGGGCGAATGTAGTAATTTTACCAACCCTATGCTACCGAGAGCGGAAGTGATCACATTTTCAATATCCCATGCTTGCAATTGTGTGCTGTCGGGTCTCTTTGAATTTTTCATTGTTCAACAGTGGGTTATCAGGTCTCATTTTCATATGGATGTTTACTGTTTGAATCGTCAAAGAACTGTAAAAATCCTTTTTTTGCGCTTTTTCTCTATATTTATTCAAAATTGGTCGGGTATTTATATGTTTTACCCTCTCCGCTAGCTTGATCCAGCTCAGCCCCTGTTTTGCGCAAGCTCGTACAATGGCGCTCCTTTAGCGGAGGTGTCATGCAGTTACACGAACTCGTCAATACATTCGGTCAGGATCTCAAGCAGCGTCATGGTCAGAAGATCCACAAACTCTCCATCCACGGGGCCTTCACCTGCCCGAACCGTGACGGCACCCTGGGCCGTGGTGGCTGCACCTTCTGCAACGTTTCCTCTTTTGCCGACGAGTCGGCCCAACAACTCTCAGTGGTGCAACAACTGCTGGCTCGCCGGGACGAAGTCACCCGTGCCAAGCGCTATCTTGCCTACTTTCAGGCCTATACCAGTACCTATGCCGAGGTCGAATATCTGCAGCGGATGTATGAAGAGGCGCTGTCGGTGAGCGATATGGTGGGGCTCTGTGTGGGCACTCGCCCCGATTGCGTGCCGGATGCGGTGCTGGATCTGTTGGCGGGCTATCAGGCCCGGGGTTACGAGGTATGGCTGGAGCTCGGGCTGCAAAGTGCCAACGACAAGACCCTGCAGCGGATCAACCGCGGCCACGGTTATGCCGCCTATGAGGATGCGGTAAGACGTGCCCATCAGCGCGGCATCAAGGTATGTGCTCATCTGATCGTCGGCCTGCCTGGCGAAGTGCCGATGGACAGCCTCGATACCCTGCATCGTATCGTTGAGACCGGCGTGGAGGGGATCAAGCTGCATCCGCTTCATGTGGTTGAAGGCAGTACTCTCGGCAAGGCGTGGCAGGCGGGGCGGCTTGAGGTATTGACGCTGGAGCAGTATGTGGAAGCCGCTGTCGCCATGATCCAGCACACGCCGCCCGAGGTGGTGTATCACCGGATTTCGGCCTCCGCGCGCCGCCCAACCCTGCTTGCTCCCGCCTGGTGCGAGAATCGCTGGACTGCGATGGCGGACATTGCACGAGCACTCTCCTTGAGTGGCCCTCAGGGTCATGCACTGGGAAGACCCTTCATACTTCCTGACCTATAATTGAGTTCGTAATTATTATTTTCACGTAAAACATAGGGTTATATAAAAAGTTCATACCATAAACTATAGTTTTGGTACCTGCAGGTTGATATAGTGATGCGCCACAATAAATGCCATTATCAATTAACACCTCCATTTACCTGAGGGAGGCGTCGGCATGATGCTCACAGGCTGGTTTTACCAATCATCATGCAAGGAAAATTGGTGGTGAGTGTCACGATGTATCCGGATAGGTTTATTCCCTGATCAGGCTCATCTGTGGGAGGGGGCTCGTTTTTAGAGTCGCTATAGCAGGAAAATATGAGTGATACCCCTCTCGTATCGACCTTATTAATGCAGTGACGGGATGCTATGCAAGCAGAAACAAGTCGTATCGATGAGTTATTGGAGTGTCTGGTCTTCTTGACCCGCTTTTATGGTGTGCCCAACAGCCAGGATGCCCTGACGACCGGGTTGCCACTGGTCTCCGGACGACTGACTACAGCACTCTTTTGTCGTGCTGCCGAGCGGGGCGGGCTATCTGCCCGTGAAGTGATCCAGCCGCTTGATCAGATCTCTCCCTTGCTGCTGCCCTGCGTATTGCAGATGCGTAACGGTGGCGCCTGTATTTTGCTGGAGTGGAACGAAGATCGCAGCCAGGGGAAAGTGATTTTCCCGCAGGCAGGTGATGCCGCCCAATGGCTGACTGCTGCCCAGCTGGGTGATGAGTATTTGGGGCGTCTTTTTTACGTTAAGAAGCAGTTCAAATTTGACGAGCGCTCTCCCAAGGTGCTGGAGACCCGTGATGGCCACTGGTTCTGGAGCACTTTGTTTGAATCTCGCGGAATCTATCGCGATGTGCTGATCGCCTCCATTCTGATCAACCTGTTTGCCATCGCCAGCCCCCTCTTTACCATGAACGTCTATGACAAGATTGTGCCCAATCTGGCATTTGATTCGCTCTGGGTGCTGGCGGTCGGGGCCATGGTGGTCTTTACCTTCGATTTTGTGATGCGGCAGTTGCGCAGTTACTTTATCGATATCGCTGGCAAAAAGTCTGATGTGCTGCTGTCCGCCAAGATTTTCGCCAAGGTGATGGGCATGCGGATGGAGTCTCGTCCCGCTTCCACCGGCGCTTTCGCCAAACATCTGCAGGAATTTGAATCGGTGCGGGAGTTTTTCACTTCCGCGACGGTTTCTACTCTTATCGATCTGCCTTTTGCCGTCTTCTTCCTTTTTATTATCTGGATGTTTGCCGGTGTGATGGTGGTGGTCCCCATCGTCGCCATGCTGATCCTGATCGCCTACAGCTTCTATATTCAAGAGCCGCTCAAAAAGTCCATCGAAGAGGGTTCCCGGCTGGCCTCTCAGAAAAATGCCAACCTGATCGAAAGTATTTCCGGGCTGGAAACGGTCAAAATTTTTGGCGCCGAGAGTCTGTTCCAGCACCGTTGGGAGCAGGCTGTTTCCCATATTTCCACCTGGGGTGTACAAACACGGCGAATTACCAACTCCATGTCGTCACTGGCCAGTTATATCCAGCAGGTGGTGACGGTCGGTCTGGTGATTGTCGGTGTTTACCAGATCTCCGAAGGCTTAGTCACCATGGGGGGGATGATTGCTGCCGTGATGCTCTCCAGCCGTGCCATTGCGCCCATGGTGCAACTCTCAGTGTTGTCGACCCGTTATAACCAGGCCAAGTCTGCACTGGATATTCTGGAAAAAATCATGCAAACCCCGGGTGAGCAGGAGGAAGGCAAGCAATATATCCATCATCCGGTGATTGCCGGTCGAATTGAATTCGAAAATGTTTCGTTCAAATATCCAGGAATGGAAACCAGCACCCTGCACCATATCAATTTGCGTATTCAGCCGGGTGAAAAGGTGGCAATTATCGGCCGGATTGGGGCGGGTAAAACGACCCTCGAGAAGTTGTTGATGGGGCTGTATCGGCCGACTGACGGTTCGGTCCGGATCGATGGTTTCGAAATAGACCAGTTGCCTCCCTCGGTGATTCGTCGCAATATCGGTTGTGTTCCCCAAGATGTCATTCTCTTTTTTGGTTCGGTGCGAGACAACATCATGCTGGGTAATCCGCTGGTGGATGACGTGAGAGTCTTGCGTGCTGCCAAGCGGGCGGGCGTCACCAATTTTACCAACCGTGATCCCAACGGATTGGATCGGCAGATAGGTGAGGGTGGCCGTCAGCTTTCCGGTGGCCAGCGTCAGTCGATCCTGCTGGCACGCGCCCTGCTCAATGATCCCCCCATTCTGGTGATGGATGAGCCTACCTCCAACATGGACAACCAGTCCGAGATGCAGGTCAAACAGGAGCTCGCCAGACTGGGCCCGGAAACCACCTTGATCCTCATCACCCACAAGACCTCAATGCTGGATGTGGCCTCGCGAGTTATCGTCATCGAGCAGGGACAGATTGTGGCAGATGGTCCCAAAGAGATGGTGTTGCAGCAGTTGAAGGAAGGCAAGGTGCGCGTGCAGGAGGTGTCCCATGGTTAAGGGGCTCATGAACTGGTTAAAACGCAGCAAAAATGCGCCTTCCGGTGATGTATTGCCGGCACCCGAGCATCTGGAGTTTGTCGATGACGGCGCGGCAGCTGTGTTGCTTACTACCCCAACCGGTGCCCGCATCCTGTTATGGTGCTGTTTCCTCTTTTTCATGAGTGCCATCGTCTGGGCTGCCTGGGCCGAGCTGGATGAAGTCACCGTGGGTCAGGGCAAGGTGATCCCATCCCGCCAACTACAGGTGATCCAGAATCTGGAAGGGGGGATAGTCAAAGAGATCTTCGTCAAAGAGGGGGATGTCGTCGAGAAGGGACAGCCGCTGCTGCGCATCGATGACACCCGTTTCCGCTCCGATTTTCGAGAGCGTGAGCAGGAGCTGGTCACTCTGAAAGGAGATATTGCACGGTTACGGGCCGAAATGGCCAGTGTTGAGGTTAAAAATGATCCCGCACTGGGGTGGCGTGAACAGGTAGTGGTGGGAGAAGCGCCAATTCAGTTCCCGGATGGCTATGAAACCGTCTTTCCCGAATATGCCAACCGTGAACGCTCGGTACAACGGGATCGCCTTAATAACCTGAAGAACCAGCTCTATATTCTTGGTCAACAGATCGAGCAGAAAGAGCAGGAACTGATTGAACTGAATGCCAAAATTCGCACAGTAAATCGCAGTGTGGATCTGGCCAGACAAGAGCTCAATATTAGCCGTCCACTGGCAAAAGAGGGTGTGGTGCCTCAAGTGGAGCTAATTAAGCTGGAGCGGCAGGTCAACGAGATGCAGGGGGAGCTGGAGAGCAACCGTCTGCTGATACCAAAACTCAATTCGGTGTTGCGTGAGACTATTTCCAAGCGCAATGACATAGCGCTGAAATTCCGTGCTGACTCCCAGACGGAACTGAATGAGAAGCAGGGGCGACTTGGCCAGTTGTCAGAAGGGCAGGTTGGCTTGCGAGATAGGGTTGATCGGACCAGCGTGATTGCTCCGCTCAAGGGCACCATCAAGAAACTCAAGATCAACACCCTGGGCGGCGTGGTGCAGCCCGGCATGGATTTGATGGAGATAGTGCCGCTGGAGGACACCTTGTTGGTTGAAGCCAAGGTGTCGCCGAAAGATATCGCCTTCCTGCGACCGGGGCTGGATGCCATCGTCAAGATCACTGCCTACGACTTTACAATCTATGGAGGATTGCATGGCAAGGTTGAACAGATAAGTGCGGACTCGATCCAGGATGAGGAGGGGAACTCCTTTTATCTGGTTCGGGTGCGTACCGAGAAGAGTTACTTGGGCGATGAGCTTAACGCACTTCCCATCATCCCCGGTATGTTAGCCAGTGCTGATATCATTACTGGTAAAAAAAGTGTCCTAGACTATTTACTTAAGCCGATTTTACGGGCTAAGCAGTCGGCACTGAGAGAACGATAAGCCAACAATCTAAAAACAAAACATGACTGGAGATAACATGAAAAAAACGATTGTTGCCATGCTGGTCAGTGGCATCACCCTGATCCCTAGTTTGGGTCAGGCCCAGACTCTGGAAGAGTCGGTGGCACAGACACTCGCTACGCATCCCAAGATCAAGGAAGCGTTTGATCTCTACCAGGCACGCCTCTATCAGCATGATGGCGCCAAGGGTGGCTATTATCCTACGATCGATCTGCGTGGCGGCGTAGGCTATGAAAAGACTGACAGCCCTTCTACCCGGGCTGCTGGTTCAAACAGCAATATTGATGACTCCATGACTCGCAAAGAGGCTGGACTCAGTTTGCGGCAGATGTTGTTTGATGGTTTTGATGTCAGCAACAACGTCTCCCGAACTGAAGCTGAAGCCAACGCCCAGCGTCTGGCGATGATCTCCGAAGCAGAGAATACCGCGCTGCGAGTGGCTGAGGTCTACCTCAATATGCTGCGCCAGCAGGAGATCCTGGAACTCTCCAAACAGAACCTGGAAACCCACGAACAGATCCGTAGCGACATTCAGAAACGGACTGATTCAGGGCTTGGTTCTACTGCTGATCAGACCCAGATTGATGGTCGTGTTGCCAGGGCCTACGCCAACCAAGCCGCCGCTGAAAACAACTACCGTGATGCGGAAAGCGAGTTTATTCGGGTGGTTAACGAGGTACCAAAAGATCTCGTTCAACCGGTACCTAATGCCGAGTTGGTCCCGGCTAGTCTCGATACTGCCCTGAAAACGGCGACAGAAGTTCACCCGACCCTGCTCTCATCCCTGCAAGATATTGAAGCGGCCAAGTATCAGCATGAAGGTGCCAAATCCGGTTTCTACCCTAACGTCACTTTTGAAGTGGACCAAAACTGGAATGAGGATATTGATGCCGTTAAAGGTCGCAATGACGATCTGACAGCTATGGTGCGGATGCGTTACAACCTGTTCCGAGGTGGTTCTGACGTAGCCGAGAGCAATGCAACTTCGGCACTGTACTCTCAGGCGAAAGACATTCATCTGAATGCATTTCGTCAGGTAGAAGAGGGAACCCGTTTGGCATGGAATGCGAAAGAGTCGCTGGCCAAACAGAAAACCTTCCTTAAAGAGCATGTGGATGCAAGCTACGATACCGTTCAGGCATACAAGAAGCAGTTTGGCTTGGGTCAGCGAACCTTGCTGGATGTATTGAACACCGAAAACGAATTGTTCGAAGCGCGTCGCAGTTATATCACTGCTGAGTATGATGCATTGCTGGCGGACTATCGCATCCTCAATGCGACTGGAAGTCTGCTCAACGCATTTAGCGTCAAGCAACCCGCTGAATGGCAGCCCAGGCAATAACCGTTTGCCAATGATCCCGCCGGGATGATGATGAACGCCAACATGGTGACTGCAGCTGGCAGTCACCATGTTTGGCTAAAGCAGGTGGTTGCGCGGTTTTTGAGGAGTGCAGAAGCAATCATGCAGCAGGCATATGACGTGACACTCCAGCGTGGTACCGGAGGCAGATGGTATGATCTCCTCAATAAATGGAGATACCGATCTCTACGTACTCTGCGCCACTCCTTATGGATCCTGCTGTTACCCTTCTCACTTTTGCTCTGTGCCAGCCAGCCTCTGCCACAGGAAGACCTCAACTTGATCAAGCGGGCGGAGCAGACCTATGGCGCCAGAGCTGGCAAGCGTGTAACCAGTTGGCGCATGCTGGTGATGGAAACGAAGGGAAAGGCACTGAGCGAGACGAAAAAGCTCGAAAGAGTGAACAACTTTTTTAATCAAATGCGCTTTGTTGATGACATCAAGTTGTGGCGCAAGAAAGATTACTGGGCAACCCCGCTCGAGTTTCTGGGAGCTGCCGGAGGAGATTGCGAAGATTTCAGTATTGCCAAATATTCCACACTACTGGAATTGGGGATCCCGGATGAAAAAATGCGGATGGTTTATGTCAAGGCCCTTGATTACAACCAGTTCCACATGGTGGTGGCATATTATGAGACCCCCTCTTCTGTTCCGGTTATTTTGGATAATTTGATAGGCTCTATTCGACCTGCTACCCAACGGCGAGATTTGGTACCTATCTATAGTTTTAACGGTAGTCACTTGTGGTTGATGAAGGCGCGAGGCCAAGGGGAGCTGGCTGGCCAATCATCTCGCTTGGGATTATGGAATGATTTACGCAATCGCATGACATCGGGGCGATTGGCTAGGCCTGTGGTGAATTTGGATGATTAACCTATGACGCTTTATAGACAGTTATTGGCCACCATGTTGCTGTTGTTTGGACTGTTGTTTGCAGCTACGTATTGGGTGCAATTCAATTCGACACGAACTTATCTGGCACAACAGCAGGAGACAACGGTAATCAACACCGCTACGTCACTGGGACTGGCATTAACTCCTTATCTTGAAAATGGCGACAAGGTGGGAGCTGAGTCGGTGATTAAGGCCATATTTGATGGTGGTTATTACCGTATGGTTCGTCTTGACCTGCTTGCGTCGAAAGATGTGATTGAAGAAGAAAACAGCAGCCGTATTCAAGGTGTACCTGACTGGTTTATTGAACTTGGCTTGTTTCCGGAAGTATCCAATGAGTCAATTCTGACGTCTGGCTGGCTGCAACTTGGCAAGCTCAAGGTGGTGGGCCACCCAGGACAAGCCTATCACGAACTGTGGGCAGGGATGAGCGAACTGGCGACCTGGTTTGTGATTGGATTTTTGGTAACCACGATCTTGCTTATGCGTGCACTTAATTTCCTGTTAAAACCGCTCAAGCAGATTTGTGAGCAGGCCGTCGAGATTGAATTGCATCATTTTGGGCATACCATTCCAGAGCCCAAGACCTATGAATTGAAGCAGGTTGTACAAGCGATCAACATCTTATCCGGAAAGTTGGCGGTGCAATTCAAAGAGCAGGCCGACGAGGCGGAGAAACTGCGTGAACGAGTTTATGTGGATGCCGTTTCTGGCTTGGGTAATCGAGCCTATTTTGTTGGTCAGGTTAATGCCTGGATTGCAGAATCTGGCCAAGGGGGCATCATGTTGGTTGCGGTAGATATGCTCGATGATATCTACCGTGATGAAGGTTTTGCTGCCCGTGATAATATGGTCAAATCTATAGCACAAATCTTACGCGAACAGCTTAAGGGATGGGATGGTGCAGCTGTGGCGCGAATATCAGCGACCGAATATGCTCTGCTCTGCCCGACAGATGATTTGGGTCAGCTTAAGGAGTTGGCAGAAATTATCAATTCTCGTATTGCTGATCTGGTCGTGAACCCAATGGCGGAGGGTAATCCTCTCTCCGTCATTGGTATTGCAGGCCGTGATGGTAATGATGATCTCTCAGTCCTGTTGACTAAAGCGGATAATGCACTCGGCAAGGCGCGTAATGAACGCCGTGGTGCTGTTGTCATGGAAGGGGGAGCCGAGCAGGGGTTGATGGGGCGCTTGGCATGGCGTGATTTGGTTCAGGATGCTATTTCGCATCACCTCTGGCGATTCAAGGCTCAGCCAGCTTGCCGATTTGATAACGGGGCCAGGTTGCATGCCGAGTTGTTTGCATCTATCTCTCGCGATGGCACGGACTATTTTGCCGGTCAGTTTTTGCCTGCCATCGAACAGTTCAAATTGGGGGGCGATTTTGATCAGGCAATACTTGATGCATGTGTTCCCTTACTGCACAAACAAGCGGATCTAGTGCTGGCAATTAATATAACGGCAGGTTCGCTTTGTTCGGATGAGTTTTTGACCTGGCTGACGCACTATCTGGTCGAACATGGCGAATTGAAAGAACGGCTGTTATTCGAGATACCCGAGGCAGCCATTATGAAGCACAAAGATCATGTGGCCGCTTTGGTAGGCGCATTGCAGGTCCATGGTTTCCAGTGGGGGGTTGACCACTACGGCCGTCACTTCCAGTCACTGGGCTATCTGGAGGAGTTAGCGCCTGCCTATGTCAAGGTGGATCACGGTTATACCAGTCAGGTCATGGAGCCGGGTGCTGACACCTCATTCTTGGCTGCAGTGTGCCGAGCTGCGCACAATGCCGGTGTGACCACCATTGCAACCCGCGTCGAAGATCAACATCAAGTGGAACTGCTTTCCAAGTTGCATATCGATGGTTATCAGGGATTTGTGCATCCTGCTTTCCCCTTGTCTTGATTGATATGTGCACTGTAGAAATGGCCCCGAATGGGGTCATTTTTTATATCAATACAATATATTTTTTGATTTTTTTATTATCAAATTAATATGGGTGTTATTTGGTTCCATTTGTATCGTTATGATTTTGATGAAGAAAAAATAACCTTTCGATTTTATTCTCTATATCGGTTTGAGGGCAGTCAAACCTATAGATTATTGCAACGGAAAAGCACGTTATCTCCCTCTACGGTGTAGACATCAAGATCTGTCACGTTGGAGCAATGGATATGCGTACCCAAATCATCGACAAGTCCGTGGTTGTCTCAGCTATCGAAGGGAATGTGGAGATTGTGCTGGCTGATGGCAGCAGTCGCCCCCTGCAAAAGGGGGAAATACTCCAGCCCGGTGCCAAATTGACCATAGCGGATGATGCCAAGCTTGTTCTTTCCCCCTATGACGATACACCAGCGCAGAATGTACCCACCGGTTCCGAATTAGCAGAACCGGGACAACCGCAAGGTGGTGCCAGCACGGAGGGCGCTCCTTCTGACATTGCTGCATTGCAAGAGTCAATTTTGCAAGGCGTTGACCCGACGCAAAACTTTGAGGCTTCAGCAGCAGGTGGTGCACCTGCTGCCGGTGGTGGCGGTGGTATTGGCGGGGTAGCAGGAGCAAGCGGCAATGGTGGCTTTGTCACCATTGATAGAACCGGTGATGCGACCATTGCCGAGGCCGGTTTTGATACCAATTATCAGGCTGAACCCATTATCAACACTGAGCAAGCGGCTGAACCACTGTTAGAACCGGAGCCACTAACTAATCTCTTGTTGGATGAGAGTGAAGTATCTTCGATGGATGAAGATAACCCTGTCAGTGGTGATCTTTTGGCCAACAGCTCCAACCCGGATGGTCCCTTGGCTCAATCCATCATCAGCTATAGCTGGGGTAGTAATATTGATGTTCCCGCAGGTGTTACATCGACCCTTACTGGCATTGGTACGCTGATCATCAACAGTGATGGCTCTTTCACCTTTACCCCCGCTCCTGACTATTCTGGTGCAGTTCCTACAGTGAGTTATCTGGTCACCGATAGTTCTGATGTTGTTACTTCGACCTTGACACTGATAGTGACGCCACAAGGTGACATCGACTTCAACGTCGAGGCGCTGAATGCGGGTGCGACCGAAACGGATGGCACGGTACAGGTGCTGCTGACCAACACGGTGAGTATCAGCGATGGTGACGGGTCAGAGACCTGGACCAGCCTGGTGTATACCTTCAACAATTTGCCTGCGAATACCACTGCAGTGGGTGGCACCCTGGTGGGTAATGT
>NZ_JAAKUB010000016.1:0-109464 GCF_049174935.1 Aeromonas sp. 600886
CCATAACGCACCTGAGCCTGTTTGTAGGTGAGCTCGCCTTTTTCAATCTGCTCGACCAGTGCCAGTTTAAAAGTCAGTGAGTAATCGCGCTGTGTTCGTTTCACACCTTGTCCCATCGGGTTCTCCATGTATTGGGGGGAAAGGTGTAAACCATATTCAGGACGGGACATTCATATGAAAAAGGGAAGCCACTTGGCTTCCCTTTTTTGATCCCGTCACCAGTTCAGTGTCCTTGGGTCACTGTCCAAGGTAGCGCAGCAGCCCCGGGTGGTTGCTGTTTTGCAGAATATCCGGCTTTCCCTGCAGGGCGATGCGCCCCTCGTCGACAAACAGCACCTGATCGGCAATCAGCTGGGCATCTTCCGGATTGTGAGAGACCATCAGTACGGTAATGCCCTGCTCGCAGGCGAGGCGGGCCACTTCCGCCAGCATCTCCCGACGCAGGGCGGGATCGAGGGCCGAGAAGGGTTCATCCAGCAGCAGCAGCGGTTTGCCCCGCACCAGCGCACGGGCCAGCCCGACCCGCTGCTGCTGGCCGCCGGAGAGCTGCTCCGGCAGGCGGCTTAGCATCTCGCCGAGGCCAACCCGCGTGGCGGCATCGATCACTTGTGCCCGCTGGGCGGCACTCAGGCGCAGACCCGGGTGAAGGCCGATGGCGATGTTGTCGAACACCGACAGGTGCAGGAACAGGTTGTGATCCTGAAACAGGGTGGTGACTGGTCGCTCGGCCGGGCCCAGCGGCAGCAAATCTTCGCCATCGAAGCTGAGGCAGCCTGACTCCACCGGCACGAAACCGGCGATCATCCCGAGCAGGGTCGATTTACCTGCGCCGCTTGGGCCGATCAGTGCGGTGATCTCTCCCTTGGGCAGGGTCGCGCTGAAGCTGACGCGCCAGTCGGGGTAGCTGGTCACCAGCGTATCAATGTTCAGCATGTTTTCCTCCAAGCCCCCGCTCCACCAGCCAGAACAGGGAGAAACAGAGTGTCAGCAACAGCAGAGCGGTAGCGGCTGCCTCGGTCAATCGATAGCTGCCAAGCTGCTGGTAGAGCAGCCAGGGCAGGGTGGTGAGCTCCTGGCTGCCAAACATGGCTATGGCGCCAAGATCCCCCAACGAGAGGATCATCGACAGTGCCATCGCCAGTGCCAATGGACGGCGCAGCAGCGGCCACTCCACCAGCCGCAGGCGATGCAGGCCGCGTACCCCCAGGCTGTCCGCCAGCCGGTCATACTGGCGCACCACCAGCTGCATGGGGGCGGAGAGGGTGCGCAGCACATAGGGTAGCGCCATCAGGGCGTTGACCAGCACCACCAGCCAGGGGCCGAGGGCGAACACGTCGGCAAAGGGCATAAACAGGATAAATAGACCGGTAGAGAGCACCACAGCCGGGATCATCAGGATCACCGAGCCGCTGGCCTCCCACAGGGCCGCAGCGCGCCGCTGGCGGGTGCGCACCTTGAGGTGACGGCTGGTGAGCAACAGGCCGCTGCCAAGCAGGGTGGCAAGGGTGCCCGCCGCCAGCGCAATCAACAGCGACTGGCCGCTCGCCTGCCACAGCTTGCTGGAAGTGAGCGCGGTGAGCAGGCCGGGGTGAAGGCCTGCCACCACGATGGCAAGCAACGGTGGCAGAAAGATGGCGAGCCCGATACCGAGCGAGAGCAGATCCACCACGGCCGTGCCCGGTTGATGGCGATCCGGCCGCAGGCAGGGGCGACGGGGTGTCACCCTGCTGGCCGGGGTACTCTGCAGCTTGTGCTGCAGGGCGAGCAGGGCGGCGGTCAGGATGAGCTGCACCAGCGCCAGTCCGCCCGCGGTGGCGAGATCGAAGTCAAAGCGCAGGGCCTGATAGACGGCCACCTCCAGGGTGGTGGATTTCGGCCCGCCCCCCAGCGCCAGCACTGTGGTGAAGCTGGTGAAGCAGAGCATAAAGATGAGACTGGCCAGCCCCGGCAATATGCCGCGAATAAGCGGCCACTCCAGCAGCCGGAAGATATGGGATGAGCGCATGCCGAGCTGGCTGGCGAGGCGCCAGCTCGATTCGGGGATGCTCTCTATGCTCTGCAACATCAGGCGTGCCGCCAGCGGCATATTGAAGAAGACGTGGGCCAGCAGAATGCCGAACAGGCCGTAGAGATAGTTGCCGGGATCCAGTCCCAAGCTGCGCAGCAGTTGCGGTAGCCACCCTTGCTTACCGTGTACCGCTACTATGCCGAAGATGGCGATGATGACAGGTAGTACCAGCGAGAGACCAAATAGCTTGATCAGCAGGGTTCGGCCAATGAAACGGCGCCGCGCCAGCGCGCGGGCCACCGGAATGGCCAGCCCGAGACTGAGCAGGGTGGAGAGCAGTGCCTGCCCCAGACTGAAGCCCAGCACATGGCGCAGATAAGGATCTGCGAGCAGGGTGCGGGGGGCCAGCGAACCGGCCTGCCACAGCAGGGCCGCGAGCGGCCCGAGGGACAGCAACAGGATCAACAGGGTGGCTGCACTGCCCGGCAACCACCAGAGGGGACGAGCCTCTAGTTTCAGATAACGGCTCACTGGGTGACGGCTTGCAGCCACTCGCGGATCCACCCTTTGCGATTGGCGGCCACCTCATTGCTGCTGAAGGCCAGCGGCTTGGCTACGGTGATCATCTGCTCGAAGCCCTTGGGCAGCGGCGTGTCGATAACCGGATACATCCAGTTGCCGGTCGGGATTTCCTGCTGGAAGGCGGGGCTCACCATAAATTGCAGGAACTGGTCAGCCAGCTTCTCCTGTTTGGCGCTCTTCAGCTTGGCAGCCACTTCTACCTGACGGTAGTGACCCTCTTCGAAGGCGGCGGCCTGATACTGGGGCTTGTTCTCGGCAATCAGGTGATAGGCCGGAGAGGTGGTGTAGGAGAGCACCATGTCCGCTTCGCCATCGAGGAACATGCCATAAGCCTCTGACCACCCCTTGGTGACGGTGACCGTTTTTTTGGCAAGCTCGGCCCAGGCGGCAGGCGCCTTGTCGCCGTAGACAGACTTCATCCACAGCATCAGCCCCTGCCCCGGGGTGGAGGTGCGGGGATCCTGATAGATCACTTTGAGGTCTGGACGCTCCACCAGCTCTTTCAGGCTCTTGGGCGGCTGCTTGAGTTTGTCCTTGTCATAGACGAAGGCGAAGTAGCCGTAGTCGTAGGGGACGAAGGTGTCATCCTGCCAGCCACCCGGCACCTTGATGCCATCCAGCTTGGCGGGATGGGGGGCGAACAGACCGCTCTGCTTGGCTTCGCTGATGAGGGCATCGTCGAGCCCCAGCACCAGATCGGCCTTGCTGTGGTTGCCCTCCAGCCGCAGCCGGTTGAGGATGGCGACCCCATCTTCGAGGGGAACCAGATTGAGGGTGCAGTCGCACTCTTTCTCGAAGGCCTGTTTGATCTTGGGCCCCGGACCCCACTCGGCAGTGAAAGAGCTGTAGGTGTAGACGGTGAGGGTGTCGGCGGCGAACATATTGGCCGACAGCAGGCCGGTGGTGACCAGCAGCAGGGTCTTCATGGGTGGCACTCCCTATTACTTGTTAATAACGAGGTGCCAGCGGGTGAGGGCGCAAAATATGAGCGCCATGCCTCAAATTCCTCCGCCAGCATTATCTGGATCAGGTACACGGGTATAATCTCAGCGGTAAACCGCACCCCGTTTGAGAAACGAACCGCATTGTATTAACGTTCTTTTGGGTAGACCAGCACAATTGTGCAATACCCATGAGATGACGCCCACCCAACAGAGGATGTTCGCGTGCTTACCAATACCAAGGAAAGGCGTGCCTTTGCGCGCATGGTCATCAATGCTCCGGTCACAGTCTATCAGCAGCAGCTGGTGCTGGAGGGGATCTGCCGGGATCTCAGTGCCAACGGCATGGGGATTGCGGTCTCTGAACACCAGCTCGACATCAATCAGCCCATCCGGATCAGTCTTGCCACCAACAACAACCTGTTGCCTCCCTTTGAAGCCCATGCCCGTATAATCCGGGTGCTGGAGGAGGAGAGCGGGTTGCTGCTGGCGGTAGAGTTTCTGCCTCAAGGTTAATCCTCTCTCCCCATCGGCAGAGGGAGGGGATTAGCCTTTTTCCTGAACCGGCTGCACACTCAACTGCTTGCTATCGACCAGCGTTTTGCTGGTCGATGCTATTTGGCCTGCAGGCAAGGTGGCGGGACCGGTAGGTTCGAGCAGCAGGTAGTTCTGTCCCTGCCAGTTGAGGGTCACATCCCCCGGCTTGGCGGGCAGGTCAACGGCCAGCAGGGCATGGCCGGGGACGAACACCATGGCCTGTTTCAGCTCCGGAAAGAGCTGGGCCAGCATGGCGGCCATCAGGGTTACCTTGCTGTCGCAATCACCCCGGTTCTGCTCCAGTACCTGACGGGGAGATAGAAATCCCTTGCCCTGCCTGCCGTTCAGGCTGTCGAGCTGCTGATAGGGGATGCTCTGGATAAAGGTGAGCATATGGGCCACGGTTTTCTGGCGCGCTTCTGTTTCGGTACTACCCTGCTGTTTGAGTTGATCCGCCAGTGGAGCCAGCCCGCTGCGACTCTCCAGCGCGATGCGCACATGATCTTGCTTCACCGCCAGCTGCCCGTCTGGGGTGTTGAAGTACTGGAAGTAGTGTTTGGTCAGCCACGCCTGCTCCTCTTTGCTCCGCTTGGACTGCAGAAAGGCCATCGCCTCGCGCGCCTTGTCCTGATTGCGGCTTTTCAGATGCAGCTCCAGCGAGGGGCGGGAGAGGGTGAACTGCACCTCGGGGTAGTTCTGGCGCACCTCCCGCAGCAATACCTGCAATACCTCCTCCTGCATTCTGGCCGGGCGATAGGCGATGAGAGGCGGTAACTTGCCCTGTTCGAGCCGGTAGGTGAGCTGTTGGGATTTGCCTTCGCTATCCTGCCAGCCGACGCTGATCTGGCCGAGGCTGTTGTTGAAGCTGGTTTGGCTGGCCCCCGCAGGCAGGGCAAGCAGCAGGGCACAGAGCAGAGGAATTGCCGTCGGTCTCTTCATCATCCTTTCCTGTGGCACGGGCCAGTTCCGGTGGTCCAAAGTGGGAAGCGTCGCGGACAGTAAAACAGGGAGCCGAAGCTCCCTGTTGATTCTACTCGTTTTTTGCAACTGGCTGATTAAATCCAGCTCGGCTGCTTTGCCTCAAAGGCGCTGATGGCGGCCTCGTGCTGCAGGGTCAGGCCGATGGCATCCAAGCCGTTGAGCAGGCAATAACGGCGGAATTCGTCGATCTCGAAACCGAAGCTGAGGCTACCTGCACGTACCTGATTCGCTTCCAGATCCACTTCGATCTGGATGCCCGGCTGGGCGGCGACCAGCTGGAACAGGGCGTCGACCTCCTCCTCCTTCAGACGCACCGGCACCATGCCGTTGTTGATAGCGTTGCCGTAGAAAATATCGGCAAAGCTCGGGGCTATGATGGTCTTGAAACCGTAGTCCGCCAGCGCCCAGGGGGCGTGCTCGCGACTAGACCCGCAGCCGAAGTTCTCGCGAGCCAGCAGGATGCTGGCACCGGCGAATTGCGGTTGGTTGAGCACGAACTCGAGGTTGGGCTGCTGGCCGGCATCGTCCAGAAAGCGCCAGTCGTGGAACAGGTGCTTGCCAAAACCGATGCGGTTTACTTTTTGCAAAAACTGTTTGGGAATGATGGCGTCGGTGTCGACGTTGGCGCTGTCGAGGGGGGCGACGATCCCTTTATGCTGTTTGAATCCGGTCATCGAAATGTCCTCTTACAGTGCGCGAATGTCGGCGAAGCGGCCGGTGACGGCGGCGGCGGCGGCCATGGCCGGGCTGACCAGATGGGTGCGGCCGGCGCGGCCCTGACGCCCTTCGAAGTTGCGGTTGCTGGTGGAGGCGCAGCGCTCTCCCGGTTGCAGGCGGTCGTTGTTCATGGCCAGACACATGGAGCAGCCGGGCAGGCGCCACTCAAAACCGGCCTCGATGAAGATCTTGTCCAGCCCCTCGGCTTCGGCCTGCGCCTTCACCTGCTCGGAACCCGGCACCACCAGCGCCTGCACGCCAGCGGCGACCTTGCGACCGCGGGCGATGGCGGCTGCGGCGCGCAGATCCTCGATGCGGCTGTTGGTGCACGAGCCGATGAACACCTTGTCGATGGCGACATCGGAGAGCTTCTGGCCCGGTTGTAAGTCCATGTAGGCCAGAGCCTTGCGGGCGGACTGCTGCTCCATCAGATCGCTAAAGGATTCCGGCGCCGGAATCGGTTCATTGACGGCAATCACCTGACCCGGGTTGGTGCCCCAGGTGACCTGGGGAGCGATGTCGGCAGCGTCCAGCACTACCTCTGCATCGAAGCGGGCACCTTCGTCGCTCTTGAGGCTCTGCCAGTAGGCGATGGCCTGCTCCAGTACCTCGCCCTTGGGGGCAAACTCCTTGCCACGGATGTAGTCGATGGTGGTCTGGTCGGGGGCAATCATCCCCGCTTTGGCGCCCAGCTCGATGGCCATGTTGCACACCGTCATCCGCCCTTCCATGGTGAGGCCTTCGATGGCCTCGCCGGCGAATTCCACCACATAGCCGGTACCGCCGGCATGGCCGACCTTGCCAATAATGGCCAGCACCACGTCCTTGGCACTGATGCCCTCGGCCAGCTTGCCGTTGACCGAAATGCGCATGGTCTTGGCGCGGCCCTGTTTCAGGGTCTGGGTTGCCATCACATGTTCCACTTCGGAAGTGCCGATGCCGAACGCCAGCGAGCCGAAGGCGCCGTGGGTGGCAGTGTGGGAGTCGCCGCAGACGATGGTGGTGCCGGGCAGGGTGATGCCGAGCTCGGGGCCCATCACATGGACGATCCCCTGATATTTGTGGTTGAGATCGTAGAGGCGAACCCCGAACTCCTTGCAGTTGTCCGCCAGCGTCTCCATCTGGATGCGGGCCATCTCGCCGGAGGCGGCGATGTCCTTGGTGGTGGTGGATACGTTGTGATCCATGGTGGCCCAGGTCAGATCCGGGCGGCGCAGCTGGCGATTCATGGCGCGCAGGCCGTCGAATGCCTGCGGGCTGGTCACTTCATGCACCAGATGGCGGTCGATGTAGATGAGGGGGGTCTCCCCTTCCACTTCCCGTACCACGTGGGCGTCGAATACTTTCTGATAGAGGGTCTTGGCCATTGCTTCTCTCTTCCTTGTTCTCTGTTATGCGGCTCAGATCCGGGCGGCGATCTGGCTACCCATCTCGGACGTGCTCTGCACCGGATGGCGGGCGCTGGCCTGATGCAGGTCGGCGGTGAAGTAACCCTCGGCCAGGGTCTGGGCCACGGCCTGCTCAATGGCTTGGGCGGCAGCCTCCATTCCTAAGCTGTAACGCAGCATCAGGGCGGCGGAGAGGATCTGGGCGATGGGGTTGGCAATCCCTTTGCCGGCGATATCCGGGGCCGAACCACCGGCCGGTTCGAACAGGCCGAAACCTGATTCGTTGAGGCTGGCGGAGGGGAGCAGCCCCATGGAGCCGGTGATCATGGCGCACTCGTCGGAGAGGATGTCACCGAACAGGTTGGAGCAGAGCAGCACATCGAACTGGGACGGGTCCTTGATGAGCTGCATGGTGGCGTTGTCGATATACATATGGTTGAGGGTCACGTCCGGATAGGACTTGGCGACCTCGCTGACCACCTCACGCCACAGGATAGAGGAGGCGAGCACGTTGGCCTTGTCGATGGAGGTGACTTTGCCACGGCGTACACGAGCCGACTCAAAGGCAATCTTGGCGATGCGCTCAATCTCGAAGCGGTGATACACCTCGGTATCGAACGCCTTCTCGCTCGCCCCTTCTCCCTCGCGCCCCTTGGGTTGGCCGAAGTAGATGCCGCCGGTCAGCTCGCGCACGCAGGCGATGTCAAAACCGCGATCCGAGATGTCGGCGCGCAGCGGGGAGAACTGTTCCAGACCGGTATAGATACGAGCCGGACGCAGGTTGCAGAACAGTTTGAAGTGGGCACGCAGGGGCAGCAAGGCGCCACGCTCAGGCTGATCGTTGGGCGGCAGATGCTCCCATTTCGGGCCGCCCACCGAGCCAAACAGCACGGCATCGGCCGCTTCGCAGCCTTTGATCGTGCTTTGCGGCAGCGGGGTACCGTGGTTGTCGATGGCGATGCCGCCCACGTCATGGTTATCATACTCGAAGGCGAGGCCGAACCTGGCCTGCACCTTCTCCAGCACCTTGACGGCTTCGGCCATCACTTCCGGGCCAATGCCGTCACCCGGCAATACTGCGATCCGATAACTGCTCATACACTCTCCATCCTGATATTGTCTTTGAGATCCCTCTGTCCGGTTTCCCCGACGCTGCGCGCGGTTGCCGGTTCAGACGTTCCCCGTCTTGATGTTGTCATTCCATGCCGTCTGTGTGGCAGCGAGTCCTGCTCAGACGGTTTCTGATTTGATGCTGTTATTGCGTTCCATCTGTTCGGCGACCTGATCGGCGCGCCAGATGCTGTTGATCACATGGAGCAGGGCGTGGGCCGAGGATTCGATGATGTCGGTGGCCAGTCCCATGCCGTGGAATTTGCGCCCTTTGTACTCGGCGACGATATCGACCTGACCGAGGGCATCTTCCCCTTCGCCCTTGCTCTTGAGGGCATATTTGTCGATGCGGATCTCATAGCCGGTGATGCGGTTGATGCACTGGTAGACCGCATCCACCGGGCCATTGCCGGTGGCCGCTTCGCAGATCAGATCCTGTCCCACCTTCAATTTGACCGAGGCGGTGGCCAGTACCGAGCTGCCGCTCTGCACCCCGAGGTACTCCAGTTTGAAGTGCTCCGGCTCTTCGTGGATCTGGCTGAAGAAGGCCAGTGCTTCGAGGTCGTAGTCGAACACCTGCCCCTTCTTGTCGGCCAGGGTCAGGAACTTGCCGTAGAGGTGGTCGAGGTCGTAGCTGCTCTCGGCGTAGCCCATAGACTCCATCCGGTGCTTGATGACGTGACGGCCGGAGCGGGAGGTCATGTTGAGGTTGTTCTGGGTCAGGCCAATGCTCTCTGGAGTGATGATTTCGTAGGTATTTTTCGCCTTGAGCACCCCATCCTGATGGATGCCGGAGCTGTGGGAGAAGGCGTTGGCACCGACGATCGCCTTGTTGGGTTGCACCGGCATGTTGCAGAGCTGGCTGACCAGCGTGCTGGTGCGATGAATTTCGCTGTGGCGGATATTGGTTTGTACCCCGAGCAGGTCGGCGCGGGTTTTGAGGATCATAGCCACCTCTTCCAGCGAGCAGTTGCCCGCCCGTTCGCCGATGCCGTTGATGGTGCACTCGATCTGGCGTGCCCCCATCTGCACCGCGCCGATGGAGTTGGCCACCGAGAGCCCCAGATCGTCGTGGCAGTGGACCGAGATGATGGCCTTGTCGATGTTGGGCACCCGGTTGAACAGGGTGTGGATGATGCCGGAGAACTCGGTCGGTACCGTATAGCCCACGGTATCGGGGATATTGATGGTGCGGGCCCCCGCCTTGATGGCGGCCTCCACCATGCGGCAGAGATTATCGATCGGCGTGCGGCCCGCATCCTCGCAGGAGAACTCCACGTCATCGGTGTAGCGCAAGGCGTGCTTGATGGCGCCGACTCCCATCTCCAGCACGTCTTCGAAGCTCTTTTTCAGCTTGCTCTCCACGTGGATGGAGGAGGTGGAGATGAAGGTATGGATGCGAAACGCCTCGGCGACCCGCAAGGCTTCGCCGGCGGCGTCGATATCCTTGGGCAGGGCGCGGGCGAGGGCGCAGACCCGGCTGTTTTTGATGTGGCGGGCGATGGTCTGCACCGATTGAAAATCGCCGGGAGAGGAGACCGGGAAGCCCACCTCCATGACGTCGACACCGAGCCGCTCCAGCGCCTGGGCGATCTGCAGCTTCTCCTTGACTGTCAAACTGGCCGCCAGGGCCTGCTCACCATCACGCAAGGTGGTGTCGAATATGATGACCCGATCTGACATGTGACTTCCCTCTTCCTAAGTTCGGTAACGTGCATCCTGCTGCGGCATAAAAAAACCCGTGCAGGGTGCACGGGTTTTTGTAAATTCCGGCTATGCCTTAGCCCGGCTACAAGGATCCCGCGCGAGTTAACGCGATTAGGGAGATTAGTAGTAGCGGGGTGGCAATACGCATGACGTTGTTATTCCTTCCAGTCGATAACGCTTTTACCAATATCGAGATTTTTATGCTGTGTCAACACGGAAGGTCAGGGGCAATCTGCTGACGTATTTAATCGGATTGTAAAGGATTGCAAATTTCCTTGTCCCATATTCGGCCCATGACCGATTATCTGGTCATTCCTGCTGTGCTCTATTCTCTGCACAACCAGATCGACTTATCAGCATTGGCTGAATTATCTGAGGTGTTAAATGGAAAAACGTAGACCTGGTCGTCCGGTCGGACGTTCTGACATTCGTGACAAGTTGCTTGCTGCCGCCCGTGAGCGTTTTCTCAATACTCCCTATAGCAAGGTGACTACACGCGAAATCGCGGAGCTTGCTGGCTCCAATCTGGCAATGATCCACTACTACTTCGGCAGTAAAGAGGGTCTTTACAAAGCGGTGTTGGGCGATGTGGCCGAACCCCTCGACCATGCCTGGCAAGATGAACACAGCAATCACAGCCTCAACGAGCTGCTCAACACCTACTATCAGGTGATGGCGCCCAACAGCGAGCTGACCTCTGCCATCTCCAGCGCATTGTCGACCGAGAAGAGCCCGGGCCGGGATTTTGTGCTGAACCGCCTGCTGGAACGTCAGCTGCCGCAGTTCGATGCCCTGCTGGAAACCATGAAGTCCAACGGTGAGCTGGGTGACAACTTGGATCCCGACATGCTGAAGATCTCCTTCCTCAGCATGATGTGGCAGCCATTCGTGATGAAAGATCTCTACGAGCAGGTGTTTGGCCTGAAAGTGGATGAGCACTTCATGGCCCGTCTGGCGGACCACAATTGCCGTCTGATGGAGACCGGCCTGCGCGGCAGCCACTGATTTTGCCGTAACATCGAGATTAAAAAGGGCCATTCGGCCCTTTTTTCATAAATCTGTTATCCCTTGTTCAACGTAACGTCATCCCGCTTTCTTACTCTGCAAGCAGAATTCAGGGAAGGAGGGGATATGAACAAGATCCAGCAATGGGACCTGCAGGTGTGCCGGGTCTGCCTGCTTCACGGCTACAACCGGCAGCAGGCGAGGGTGAGTCGTCTCATTTCCCGCACCGGCGATGGCCCGCTTTACGCCGTGCTGGCCGCCCTGCTCTGGTGGCAGGGGGAGGCAGAGCGGGAGCTGGTGCGACTGGCGCTGCTCGCCTTCGCCATCGAACTGCCCCTCTATCTGCTGCTGAAAAACAGCCTGAAACGGCAACGGCCGGTCGGCTTGCCGGTCTTTATCACCCCCTCCGATCGTTACAGTCTCCCCTCCGGCCACACCGCCGCCGCTTTTCTGATGGCCACCATACTGGCCACCGGCTTTCCGCTCTGGGCGCCCCTGCTGTTTGGCTGGGCGGCGCTGGTGGGGGCATCCCGGTTGCTGCTCGGGGTACACTACCTGAGCGATCTGGTTGCCGGTGCCCTGCTGGGTGGCGGTTGCGCCGTGCTGGCGCTCGGCTGGAGCCACTCATGAGGATACTGTTTGGGGTGCAAGGCACCGGCAACGGCCATATCAGTCGCAGTCGCACCCTGGCGCGGGCGCTGCGCACAGCAGGGGTCGAGGTGGATTATCTCTTTAGCGGTCGCCCCGCCGACCGCTATTTCGACATGGAGGAGTTTGGCGCATACCGTGCCTTTCCCGGCCTCACTTTTGTGAGTCACGAGGGGCGAGTTTCTCCGTGGCGCACCCTGCAAGCCGCCTCGCCGCTCACCTTCTGGCGGGATCTGCGGTCTCTCGATTGCAGCGAATACGATCTGGTGGTGAGCGATTTTGAGCCACTCACCGCCCACGCTGCCCGCCGCTATGGCAAGCCGAGCCTCACCGTCAGTCATCAGGCCAGCTTCAACTGGCCCATCCCGCGTTGGGGGGAGGATGGGGTCAGCCGCCAGCTGATGCGCCACTTTGCTCCTGTGGATCAGCCGCTCGGGCTGCACTGGTTTCACTTCGGTCACCCCTTGCTGCCGCCGGTAATCGACCCTATCGCCGCTGCGCCGGATAACGGCGAGATCCTGGTCTATCTGCCGTTCGAGCAGACCGAGGCGATCGCCGCCCTGTTGTCGCGCTTTGGTCAGCAGCGCTTCGTCTGCTTTCACCCCGCCATTCGCACCCCGAGCCAATGGCGTAACCTGCGCTTCGAACCGCCGTCACGGCACGGATTTATCGCCGTGTTGGCCGGTTGTCGCGGCGTTATATCCAACGCGGGTTTCGAGCTGGCTTCCGAGGCGCTCACCCTCGGCAAGAAGCTGTTGGTCAAACCCCTCGGCGGCCAGTTCGAACAGCTGACCAATGGCAAGACGCTCGAGATGATGGGGCTGGCGACCCTGATGGATGTGCTCGATGCCAATCTGGTGCGTACCTGGCTCGACAGCGCCTCGCCCGGGGCGGTCTGTTACCCCGATGTAGCAGGGGAGCTGGCCCGCTGGCTGGCGGCGGGCGCTGACGAGAGCGTGGCCTCTCTGTCGCGGCGGCTCTGGGCGCGCACCCTGTTTCCGGAGGAGGTGAGTGATCGCCTGAGCGAGCTGGATGGGGGCGACTGTTTATCCTGTTGCTGGTTATCGCAAGTGAGCGTTGTTGACTAGACTGAAAGGCGATCCCACCAAGGAGAGGACGGAGCAAATGCGCTTTACCAATGAAAACGGCGAAGTCATGAACCTGGCTGACAATCTCACCCTGCACGAGTTGCTCGATATGGGTGTCAGCATCTCGGTCAGTGAAGAGACCGATCCGGATCAGCAGATCTGGCTGGCGGAGCCGGATCAGGACAACTGATTCATCATTCGGCATCAAGCCCACCGCTGAGCGGTGGGCTTTTTTGTGGCTGTTTTCCCCCTCTGCGGAATGATCCGCTGGCCATTCCCCGACTTCCTTCCCTTTTGTCTCATGGTCGCTGCGGCAAGTCATTGAATGTTAATAGCCGGTTGAAATGTATGACTGTTCTGGTCAGATAAAGCCGTGGACAAGCGTTATGAAGCGGGTTAAGTTGGTTTTTCACCCTATTTTCGGGTGAATGACGGAAAAATCCTTTTTTTCTACTGTCGACGGGGCTGAATTGGACCGATCTGCATTCAGATAACAACAAGAAACGGATCGGGCCGTGCCGGGAAGCACGGCATCGTCGGCGGGATTCGCTAAACGGAGCAAAGCCTGGAGGGCTTTATCATGGAGATGTTATCAGGCGCCCAGATGGTGGTTAGAGCGCTGGAAGATCAGGGAGTTGAGCACGTCTTCGGCTACCCTGGTGGCTCAGTGCTCGACATCTATGACGCTCTCTTCGAAAACGGCAAGATGGAGCATGTCTTGGTGCGGCACGAGCAAGCCGCGGTTCACATGGCTGACGGTTACGCCCGTTCCACCGGCAAGGTGGGGACTGTGCTGGTAACGTCAGGCCCGGGAGCGACCAACTGCATTACCGGTATTGCCACCGCCTATATGGATTCCATTCCGCTGGTGATCCTCTCCGGCCAGGTGCCGACCAGCATGATCGGTGAGGATGCGTTCCAGGAGACCGACATGATCGGTATCTCCCGCCCGGTGGTGAAGCACAGTTTCCTGTGCAAGAAGGCGAGCGATATTCCCGAGGCTATCAAGAAGGCCTACTACATTGCCGCCAGCGGCCGCCCGGGGCCGGTGGTGGTGGATCTGCCCAAAGATGTGCAGAACCCGAAAGAAAAATTCCCCTACCAGTATCCCGAGACGGTCTCCCTGCGCTCCTACAACCCGACCAAGTCTGGCCATAAAGGGCAGATCAAGCGGGCAGCCAAGCTGCTGGTAGAAGCCCAGCGCCCGGTGATGTACGTGGGCGGCGGCGCTATCAATGCCAACGCGGATCATCTGGTGACCAAACTGGCGGAGCTGCTGAACCTGCCGGTGACCACCACCCTGATGGGGCTGGGGGCTTTCTCCGGTGTCCATCCGCAATTTATCGGCATGCTGGGGATGCACGGCACCTTCGAAGCCAACAAGACCATGCACAACGCGGATCTCATCTTCGCTGTCGGTGCCCGCTTCGATGACCGCGTCACCAACAACGTGGCCAAGTTCTGCCCAAATGCGACCGTGGTTCATATCGATATCGACCCCACCTCCATCTCCAAGACGGTGCAGGCCCATGTGCCTATCGTCGGCTCGGTGGAAACCGTGCTGGAGCAGATGCTGGAAGTGATCCGCGAGTGTGGCTTCGATAACGACAAGGAGGCGCTGGCGGACTGGTGGAGCCAGATCAACCAGTGGCGCTCCCGTCACTGTCTGGCCTACGAAAAGTCGGCTACCCAGATCAAGCCGCAACAGGTTATCGAGACCCTTTACAAAGTGACTCAGGGCCAGGCGTTCGTCGCCTCCGACGTCGGTCAGCACCAGATGTTTGCTGCCCTCTACTACCCGTTTGCCAAACCGCGCCAGTGGATCAACTCAGGGGGCCTAGGCACCATGGGCTTCGGCATTCCGGCCGCCATGGGGGCCCAGTTTGCCAACCCGGATGCGGTGGTCTGCTGCGTCACCGGCGATGGCTCGGTGCAGATGAACATTCAGGAGCTCTCCACCTGCATGCAGTACGGGGTGCCCATCAAGATCATCTCCATCAACAACCGTGCGCTGGGCATGGTCAAGCAGTGGCAGAAGATGTTCTACGGCGGTCGTCACAGCCACTCCTACATGGAGTCCCTGCCGGACTTCGTCAAACTGGCGGAAGCCTACGGCCACGTCGGTATCGCGGTGAGCGATCCGGCCGAGCTGGAGAGCGCCATGGAGAAGGCCTTCGCCATGAAGGATCGGCTGGTGTTCATGGATATCTCGGTCGACCCGGATGAGCACGTCTATCCGATGCAGATCAAGTTTGGTGCCATGGATGAGATGTGGCTGAGCAAGACGGAGAGGACCTGATGAGACACATCATTTCAGTACTGCTGGAGAACGAATCCGGCGCCCTGAGCCGCGTGGTGGGCCTCTTTTCCCAGCGCGGCTACAACATCGAGACCCTGACGGTGGCGCCGACCGAGGATCCCACCCTGTCGCGCATGACTATCGTCACCATGGGTGACGAGCGGGTGCTGGAGCAGATCCAGAAGCAATTGCACAAGCTGGTGGATGTGCTCAAGGTGTGCGACCTGAGTGAAGGGGAGCATATCGAGCGGGAGATCGCGCTGGTCAAGGCGCGTGCCGCCGGTGGGGCTCGTGACGAGCTGAAACGGCTGGCGGATATCTTCCGTGGCCAGATCGTCGACGTCACCCCCGAGCAGTACACGGTGCAGCTGGTGGGCACCAGCGAGAAGCTGGATGCTTTCATCAAGACCGCAGCCCAGACCAACGAGATCATCGAAGTGGTGCGCTCCGGCGTCTGCGGCATTTCGCGGGCGGACAAGGCGCTGCGGCCCTGATGGCTGGCGGGACAGCTGATGACACGTCAGCTGCCGCAGAGTGAAAGAAAAGAGGGCTCTGCGGAGCCCTCTTTGTTTGGTTTTGCTTTACGAGGGGAGGGATGATGTTCGGTATTCATGATCTTGCACTGTTTATGGTCTCGGGGCTGCTGCTCAACATCATGCCGGGGCCGGATTCCCTGCTGGTTATGCTGCGCAGCGGCTCGCAAGGGTGGCGTGCCGGTTCAGTCGCGGCCCTTGGCATCGGCACAGGTGTCATGGTGCATGTGCTGGCGGCGGCGCTGGGTCTGTCGGCCCTTCTCAGTGCGTCGGCCGAGTTGTTTGCCCTTATCAAGCTGGCTGGCGCCATCTACCTCATCTATCTGGGGTTCTCCCTGCTGCGCCAGCAGGCTACGGGTGCAATGGAGAGAGGGGGCACCCTGCCAGCCCTCTCCTATGGCCAGATTTACCGGCAGGGGGTGCTGACCAATGTGCTCAACCCCAAGGTAGCACTCTTTTTCCTCGCCTTCGTGCCCCAGTTCATCGCACCGGATGCCCCCGACAAGGCGCTCGCCTTTATCCTGCTCGGTTGCATCTTCAATCTGGGCGGCATCATCTGGTGTCACCTGCTGGTCTTTACCACCGCCTATGCCAGCCACAAGGTTCGGTTGTCGCAGCGTCTCGGTCGCTGGCTAAACCGGGGCATCGGCACCCTGTTTGTCGGGCTCGGGATCAAGCTGGCCAGCGACTAGCTCGCCGCTTTCTGACCTGGGGCAGATTATCGTGCGCCGCGCTGTGGTATGGTCGGCGGTCAGCTGCGGGGCCAGCCCCGCTCTCTCTTTTTCAGGTCAGCCCCACTGGCCGCAGCAGCGAGATCCCTTGCCCAGATGAACATCGCCCGGCTCAAGAACTTTACCGAGATTGTGAAGAACAACTTCAACATCTCGGCGACGGCGGAGAAGCTCTATACCTCCCAGCCCACCCTCAGCAAGCAGATGAAGATGCTGGAAGATGAGCTCGGGCTCGCCCTCTTTACCCGCAAGGGGAAGAATCTGGTCGGGTTGACCTGCGCGGGTGAAAAGGTGATGGAGCTGGCCAAGGGGGTGGTGGCGCAGGTGGAGCAGATCAACCAGCTCTCGCTTGGGGAGCAGCTGGCCACCAGCGGGGTGCTGCGCATCGCCACCACCCACACCCAGGCTCGCTACAAGCTGCCCGCGGTGATCACCGAATTCAGCCGTCGTTATCCCGAGGTGGCGATCCAGCTCCATCAGGGGGCGCCCGCCCAGCTGGCCCAGATGGTGCAAAGCGGCGATGTGGATATGGCGATCGCCACCGAGTCCATGTATCTGTTCGATGAGCTGGCCGCGGTGCCCTGCTATCGTTGGGGGCGCAGTGTGGTGGTGCCCCACGGTCATCCGCTGCTTGACTGCCAGCCGCTCTCGATGGCGGATCTGGCCCGCTATCCCCTCATCACCTATGTGTTCGGCTTTACCGGTCGCTCCAAGATGGACAAGGCCTTCAGCCGCCACGGCCTCTCGCCGAAAACCGTGCTGACCGCCACCGATACCGACGTGATCAAGCACTACGTCCGGCTCGGCATGGGGGTCGGGGTGATTGCCAGCGTGGCCTTTGACGAGGGGGATCGGGAGGGTCTGGTGAGCCTCAATATCGACCACCTGATCGCCTCGAGCGCGACCCACATCTGCCTGCGCAAGCATGCTCATCTACGTGACTACATGTACGACTTTATCCACCTCTACGCCCCCCATATCAGCCGGGAGACGGTGCAGCTGCACCTTATCAACCAGCCGCCCGCTGCCAATATGGCGGAGTTGCCGTGGCTCTAGCCGCGGGGTGTCTGCCGCGTACAGAGCAAAAATACAGAGATAAAAAAAGAGAGGCATTGGCCTCTCTTCTGGTTTTATCGGTATGCGGGATTAAGCGCTGCGGGTCGCCAGATTGATAAAGATCTGGGCTCCGACCAGCAGGCAGTCGTCATCGAGGTAGTAGGGATTCGCATGCAGGTAGTTGCAGATCCCCTTGGCCTGACAGCCGCTGCCGAGGAAGAACATGGCCCCCTTGCGGCCACGGCAGGCGTTAACCATGTAGCTGAAATCTTCGCTGCCGGTCATCGGCTGCCCCTGAGCGTTGATCCCCTCAGAGGGCAATACATCGGCGGCCGCTTGCAGCAGACGGGCGCAGGCATCGGCGTGGTTCTCGACCGCCGGATACCCGGCATAGACCATCTTGGTCTTGAAGCCGCGCAGTTCGCTCTGGGCCACGATCTCCTTGAAGCTGTTCTTCAGGATCTGGTCGGTCTCGGCATCCATGGCACGGATGGTGCCGCGCGCCTGCACATGGTCGGCGATGGCGTTGGGGATGGTGCCGCCGTTGATCATGCCGCAGCCGAATACCGCCGGGCTGAACGGGCTGGTGCGCTTGGCAACGATGTAGTCCATATCCTCGATGATCCGCACCGCTTCGCGGATGGCATCCAGCCCCTTGTGGGGGGTCGAGCCGTGGGCTGAGATACCGTGCACATCCAGCGTCCAGGCAGAGCCCCAGGAGGACATGACACCGTGGTTGAACTTGATGGTGCCGGTCTCCATCGCGCCGTCGTTATGGAGGGCATAGACCTCGTCCACCCCCTTCATGCAGCCCAGCTCCACCATCTTCTCGGCGCCCGGTACCCGCATGTCCTCTTCCGCCATCTGGAAGATAAAGCGGACGTTGTACTGCAGGCGATCGCGGTTGGCGGCCAGAAACTTGGCTGCGGTCAGAGCGATCGCCATATGGGAGTCGTGACCGCAGTTGTGAGCCATTCCCTCATGGGTTGACTTGAACGCAACGTCGCTCATGTCGTGCATCTCGAGGCCATCCATGTCGGCCCGGAAGGCGATGGTCGGCAGCACAGGATCAACCACCAGATCGCCGTGAAAACCGGTGAAGCCCGGGTAGTCGGTGAGGCGGTAGCCAAAGCCTGCCATCAGCTCGCGGCAGTAGGCCGAGGTCTTGAACTCGACGCCGGAGGCCTCCGGAATGGTGTGCAGATGGTGGCGCACTTCCTGACTGAAGTCGCGCAGGGCCAGCAGGGCCGGTTCAATGTGAATGTTGTTCATCAGATGATCCCTTGAATGGAGAAGCCGAGTTGGGCCACCAGCGAGGCGCCGAAGAAGCAGCAGGTGGAGACGATCATGAAGATCAGGATCACTTTCCAGGACATCTTCTTCAGCTCTTCCAGCTGACCGCCCACCGAGAGACCGGCAAAAGCCAGCAGCGGTACGCAGCAGGAGAGGAAGGAGATCTTGGCAACTGCGTCGATAAAGAGACCGCGCACCGGGGTCTCCGGCAGGCAGATGAGAATGCCGATGATGGTGGCATAGGCAAACGCCGGCAGGGAGGAGGGCAGATAGCGCTTGGCAATCAGCGAAGCGAACACCACCAGCGACATGGCGATGAAGCTGTCACCCATCAGCCAGAGCGGGGTGCCGGTGGTCAGGGTCTGGGTGAACATGGCCAGCAGGATCGCCAGAAAGACGAACCGCATATCCATTACGATGCTTTTCATGCTTTCTCTCCTTTGGCAGTCAGGGCATAGATTTTTTCAGCGAGCGGCAAACCCAGATAGGTGAGAGAGAGCGCGCCGAGGGCAGACGAGAGCAGGTTCGAGGCTGCCGCGATACTCAGCACCTGCTGAGCCAGCGCTTCGTCGAGACCGTTGATCAGGGCGCCGGAGGCGGCACTCAGCATGGAGCCTGAGCCCACACCGGAGCCTGCAGCCAGCGCCAGCGGGTGCAGACCGGTGAGCGGGGCGATACTGCCCAGCACGCTGAACCAGAGGGTGCCGATGACGGAGCCGCACAGGTAGATGGCCAGCACGCCGATGTACTCCTGAGAGCCGGTGCCGAACTTGCCCTGAATCACTGCGACGGAGGGCTCACGGCTGATGGAGGAGCAGGCCCCGATGGCGCGACGGCCAAAGCCGAACTTCACCGCCAGCGGGATGGCGATCAGGATCGGCAGCAGGTTGCCAATCTCCTGCAGGAACAGCGGCACGCCAACGCTCAGGATCATCTTCAGGTTGGGGATGATCATCCCCGCGTACTGGGTGCCCAGGATCAGCAGGCTGAAGCCCACCATCTTGCCGCAGAAGCCCTCTTCTTTCTCGGTGAAGAGACTCTTCCAGCCGGGGATGCGATCCTTGACCGGCTTGGCGGAGACAATCATGCCGATGATGACGGCAAAGAGCATCGGCAGGATCGGAATGATGGCGATGCCTATCTTGATCTCCTGTTTGCCTATCAGGTACTGGGCCACAAAGATCAGCATGGCGGTTGCCAATATGCTGACCGTGACCGTCTTGAGGGGGCTGGTTTGCTGCATAGTCTTTTCTCTTGTTATTCCCATGTGTGGCCATCGTCAGGGTTGTCCAGACCGATGATGGGGGCATCATAGGGAGCTAAGAGGGGCAGGTATGTGACCTTCATCAAGCTGGCCATATGGCATTTTTTCATGGGGTATGCCCTTTAACCCTCTGGATACCAAGGGTTAAAGGCCGTTAACAGAACGTCAGCATTGGCAGGACAAGATAAGCAAACAGGAGGGAAATGGTGACACCGCCCCGCAGGGCGGTGACGCGGATCAGACGGGCGTTTTGAGCCGTGCACTGCGCAGCAGCAGGGGCAGTTGGTAGAGCACCAGGGCGCCGAGCACCAGTCCGGCACCGGCCAGTTTGGCACCACCGAGCGGTTCGCTGTAGAAGAGGGTGCTCAGCAGCAGAGTCCAGACCGGTTCCAGCAGCATCATCAGGGCTGCGTGGACGGTAGTCATCTTGCTCAATGCGTGGGTGAGCAGCCAGTAGCGCAATGTGGTGGCGATCAAGACGCTCGCCGCAAACCAGCCCCAGATGCCGTGGCTGACTCCAGCCTCGGGCCACTGTTCAGTCAGCAGGGAGAGTAGGGTGCCGAGCAGGCCGGTCATCGCCAGCTGGATGCAGGTGAGCCAGGTGGGGGCAATGGATTGAGCGAAGTGGCGATGGACGGCAAGCTGGATACCGAGGGTGGTGGCCGCCGCCAGAAACCAGAACAGCGAGAGCGACACGCCCCAGTGGGTACTGCTGGAGAGCAGCAGCAAACCGGCGATGGCGATGGGCAGGGTGAGCCAGTAGTGGCGGCCGGGCTTGGCTCGAAAGGCTCCCCAGGCGGCCAGCGGGGCCATCAGGGTGGCGACGCTCATGATAAAGGCGCCGCTGCCCAGTGCATCGCTCTGGCTGATGGCGGTGACCCACAGCAGCAGGCTGGCACCGAGCAATGTGCCGCAACCGGCAGCGCGCACCAGTTGGGCGCGAGTCGGCGGCGGTTCACGCAACCAAGCCAAGGGGAGCAACAGCAGCGCCGCCAGCAGGAAGCGGCTGCCGATAAAGGCGGCAGGGGGCAGTTCGCGGATCGCCTCTTTCGAGAAGAGCCAGCCAGCGGCGGCCAGCAGGGTGACCAGTACCATCAGCAGCAGGGGAGTGCGGTTCATCGGAGTCGCCATGGTGAAATGGATGGGAGAGCATAAAGGAAAGGCGCCAGGTATTGCTACCTGGCGCCTTTCGCATCTGCCTTGAACCGCCGTCGCGGCTCGCGGCCAGCAATCAGTTCATGCCGTAACGCTTGAGCTTCTTGCGCAGGGTGCCACGGTTGATACCCATCATCACGGCTGCGCGAGTCTGGTTACCACGGGTGTACTGCATGATCACGTCCAGCATCGGCGCTTCGACTTCGGAGAGAACCATATCGTACAGATCAATCACTTCCTGACCGTTCAACTGGGCCAGGTAGTTACGCAGGGCCTGTTGCACAGAGTCACGCAGGGGGCGCTGGGTCGGCTCGGCAGCGTGATTGTGAGTAGTTGTTACCAATGCATCAGAAGTCAGGGTTTGTTCGAACATATTCGGTCGGCTCTTTAGTTATCTTGTTAACCTAATCCATCGAAATACGCTTCGAGTGCCTCAAGTTGCGCGTCTGCGCAATCCAGGGCATTGAAGTGCTTACGGAATTCTCGGCCCGTCTCTTCTTCATCCAGATACCAGCCCACGTGTTTACGGGCTATGCGCGCTCCCAGATATGCACCATAAAACCGGTGCAGGTTGGTTACATGCTCGTTCATCAGGGTGCGAACCTCTTCCCTCTCGGGAGGCGGCAGCTTGGTGCCCGTCTCAAGAAAATGACGGATTTCCCGGAAAATCCAGGGTCGTCCTTGCGCAGCTCGGCCGATCATCACGGCGTCAACGCCGGTATAGTCGAGGACATACCGGGCTTTTTCCGGGCTGTTGATGTCACCATTGGCGACAACAGGAATCGATACGGCCTGCTTAATCGCCCTGATCGTGTCGTACTCCGCTTCGCCCTTGTAGAGGCAGGCACGGGTACGACCATGCACGGCAAGGGCCGCGATACCGCAATCTTCGGCGATTCGGGCGATCTCCACGCCATTGCGGTTATCCGGATCCCATCCTGTGCGGATCTTCAAGGTGACAGGCACCTCCACTGCATCAACCACGGCCCGGCAAATTGCTTTGACCTGATCGGGGGCTCGCAGCAGGGCAGAACCTGCCAACTTCTTATTCACTTTTTTTGCCGGACATCCCATGTTGATGTCGACGATCTGTGCGCCCTGCTCCACGTTGTAGCGGGCAGCAAACGCCATCATCTCAGGGTCGGCTCCGGCAATCTGGACCGAACGCAATCCGCCTTCTGCAGAGTGATCCATCCTCATCCGGGTTTTCTGGGTATCCCAGACATCCGGGTTGGCCAGCAGCATCTCGGAAACGGCCATGCCAGCCCCCAATCGCAAACAAAGTTCACGGAATGGTCGGTCAGTTACACCGGCCATGGGAGCCACAATCAAGGGAGTTTCAAGCGTGTGGGGACCTATCTGCATTCCACGGTTACCATCGGCTTAGGGCGGCGTATATTACGCATTTTTTAGGCAGGAGAAAAGGTTAGTATTTGAGCGTCAGCCATTTTTTTCTGAAAAAAACGTCGCGCCAAGGCTTGCAAATTCTGGAGTTATTGAAAAACGGCCAGATTGCCGGAGAGTGAGCGCTGTACCATTCGGGTCGGACGCCTGCATAATTGTCAGTCCACTTGCAGGCCCGCTTTGCGTTATGATAGCGGGCTTAAGTCGAGCAAATGCTCCAAACATTTATGCAACAAAAGCGGATTGGGGATCTATGACGTCAAGGTTCATTAAATCACTCTGGCCGTGTCTGATGGGAGCCGTGCTGGGGTCGGCGCAGGCGCAAACCATCAGTTTCGGCGAAGCCTGGACCCGGGTCATCCAGCAGGATGAAGGGCTGGCTGCCGAGCAGGCCGGGGTCGATCGGGCCAAGCAGCTGCGCGAGGCGGCCAAGGATATGTATCTGCCCAAGGTGGATCTGGGGGCCAGCTATACCCATCTTGATCAGCCGATTGAACTTGATGCCCTCGATCTCAATCCGCTGGCCAAGCAGAAAGATCTGATCCTGGCGCTCGGCAGCCTGTTCGGGGTCGGGGCCAACGCATTTGTAACGCCCCTGACCAAACAGAATGTGGTGACCAGCTCGGTCAAGATGCTCTGGCCGCTGTTTGCCGGTGGTCGCATCGATGCGGCGCAGGATATCCGCCAGGCGCAGGTGAGCGAGGCGCAGCAGCTGCTGGTGCTCAAGCAGCAATCCACCTTCGAGAGCCTCTCCCAGACCTATTTCGGCGTGGTGCTGGCTGCTCAGGTGGTGCAGACCAAGCAGGAGATCGAAGAGGGGCTGGCCCACCATCTGGATCATGCCAAGAAGCTCGAAGCGCAGGGCCAGATCGCCAGGGTGGAGCGCCTCTCCGCCCAGTCGGCCTATGATCGGGCCCGCATCGATACCCAGAAGGCGCGCCACAGCCTCGAGATCGCCGAGCTGGCCCTCGGCCGCATGCTGAAGTTGCCAAATGCCCAGCCGGGCAGCGGCCTGTTCGTCAACAAGGAGCTGCCGCGCCTCGAGGGGTTGGTGAGCCAGACCCTGGAGGTGCACCCCGGTCTCAAGCTGCTCACTGCCAAGAAGGAGCAGGCCAAGGGGCTGATCCGGGTCGAGCAGGGCAAATATGCCCCCGAGGTGTTCCTGTTCGGCAACTACAACCTCTATGAAGATGATTCGCTCGCTTCCAAGACTGCGCCGGACTGGCTGGTGGGGGTGGGTGTCAGCATGCCGCTGGTGAGCCGCGATGGCCGCTCCGAGACGGTGCAGGCCGCCAAGAGCGCCGAGCTGCAGGTCAATCTGCTGCAAGCCAAGACCCGCCAGGATCTGGAGTTGCTGGTAGAGAAGACCTGGCGCGAAGCGGCGCAGGGGCTGGAGGAGTATCAATCCCTCTCTTCAACCCAGGCGCTGGCCGAGGAGAACGTGCTGCTGCGGGACAAGGCCTTCGGGCAGGGGCTCTCCACGTCACTCGATGTGGTGGATGCCCAAAACCAGCTGGCAGGGGTCAAGACCCAGCGCGCGGCGGCGGCTTATCAATATGTGGTGTCGCTGGCTCGTCTGCTGGCGCTCTCCGGCCAGATGAACAGTTTCAATCAATATCAGCACGGTCAGGTGATCGAGGTGAACTCATGATCGCCATCCGATTCGTGCCTTTTTCTATCTCTGTTTCGACCGCCAAGGGTCGCCCGTTTGTCGAGGTGAAGTGATGAGCCATCCCCCCATCAAAAAGAAGATGAGCCAGGGTAAACCGCTGTTGTTGCCGCTGGTGCTGGTGATCCTGGTGGTCTGGCTCGGCTGGCGCTTCTGGCTCGCCTATCAACCCGAGCCGGTGCATCTGCAAGGGCAGATTGAGGCACAGCAGTATTCGGTCTCCTCCAAGGTGCCGGGTCGCATCGACGAGGTGCTGGTGAAAAAGGGCGATCAGCTGGCCAAGGATCAACTGGTCTTTACCCTGGCGAGCCCCGAGATCGAAGCCAAGCTGAGCCAGGCCAAGGCCGGTGAAGCTGCTGCGGGGGCGCTGGCGCAAGAGGCAGAGAAAGGGGCCAGAGCCCAACAGATCGCTGCCGCCAAGGATCAGTGGCAAAAAGCCAAGGCTGCCGCCCAGCTGCGTGGCAAGACCTATGAGCGGGTGGCCAGTCTGCATCGCGACGGCGTAATGCCGCTGCAAAAACGTGATGAGGCCTGGACCGCGTGGCAAGCTGCACGCTACAGCGAAGGGATGGCGTGGCAACAGTACCAGATGGCGTTGGAAGGGGCGCGGGAAGAGACCAAGATCGCCGCTCGCGAGAAGGCCAAGATGGCGGCGGGTTCTGTTGCCGAGGTTGAGGCCTATCTGGCCGACACCCGCATCACCAGCCCCCACAATGGTGAAGTGAGTCAGGTACTGCTGCGTAGCGGCGAGCTGGCGCCTCAAGGCTTCCCGGTGGTGACCCTGCTCGACATGAGCGATGCCTGGGCCCAGTTCCACGTTCGCGAGGATCTGCTGCCCCGCTTCCCGGTCGGTACCGAGTTTGATGCCCGCATCCCGGGCCTTGGCGATCAGACCGTGCGCTTCAAGGTGACCCATGTGGCCGTGATGGGGGATTTCGCCACCTGGCGTGCCACCGATACCCGTCAGGGCTTCGATATGAAGAGCTTCCAGGTGGAGGCTCGCCCGCTGCAACCGGTTGAGGGGTTGCGGGTTGGCATGAGTGTGCTGGTTGAACTCTGATGGGACGTGAATTTCGGCTGCTGTGGCAGGATCCGTTCAGCCGTGCCCTGATGAGCTGGGTGCCGCTGCTGCTGATGGGGATCCTCTGCTGGATCTTCTCGGCAGGGCTGGCCCGCGACCTCAAGGTAGGGCTGGTGGATCTCGACCACAGCGTGCTCTCGCGCCAGCTCGCTTTCTCGCTGGATGGCTCGGCCGGGCTCAAGGTGGCGCAACAGTTTGACACCATCGATGCCGGTGCCCGAGCCCTGCGCGGTGGCGATATCTATGCGCTGGTGGTGATCCCCAACCATTTGGAGCGGGATGCCCGCCAGGGTATCCAACCGCAGGTGACGGTGTTCAACAACGGCCAGTTCATCCTGATCGCCAAGCTGGTCAACTCGGCGCTGGCGCAGGTGGTAGGCACCCTTAACGGTCAGGTCGGCGTGCTGGAGGCGATGGCCGATGGCAAGGCGCTGCCCGGCGCTCTCGGGCAGTCGGTGCCCATCAGCAGTCAGGTGACTGCGCTCTATAACCTCAACTCCAGCTATGCCCAATTTCTGCTGAGCGCCATTCTGCCCGCGGTATGGCAGATCCTGGTGGTGCTGTTCGGCCTCAATGCGCTGGCCCGTACCGATCGGCTGGGGCTGGACTGGACTACTCGCGGTGTCTGGTTTGGTCTCTGGCGCACCCTGCTGCCCCACATGCTGATTGGCTGGGGGTGGGGAATTGTCTGGACACTGCTGCTGTTCAAGGGCTTCTCCTACCCCATGCACGGCAGCTGGCTGGTGCTGGTGGTGGGTCTGGGGCTCGCCTCGGCGGCCTGCGTCACCATGGGGGCCTTTTTCTACGGCATCATTCGGGATCCGGCGCGCGCCCTGTCGCTGGCGGGGGCTTACACTGCGCCCGGTTTCGCCTTTATGGGGGTCACCTTTCCGGTGAGCGCCATGGGGGATTTCGCCCGCTTCTGGCGCAGCCTGTTGCCGGTCTCTCACTATGTGGAGCTGCAAATTGGTCAGAGCAACTACGGTCTGCCTCTCGCATCGGCGTTGCCGCAACTTGGGGCGCTGCTGCTGTTTCTGCTTCCCTTACTGCTGGTGGTACGTCGTTACAAGCAGCAGGCCGAGCTGGCCCGTCAATCAGCCGCAGTGGCGAGCGCCGAAAAGGAGCCTGAGTGATGCTGGGATTTGTCGATCTGTTGCGCCTAGAGCTGCGCACCCTGCTGGCGGATCGCGCCATCATGCTGACCCTGTTTGGCGGGGTGATCTTCTACTCGTTTCTCTATCCCCAGCCCTATCTGCATCAGCTGCCGCGGGAAGAGGCAGTAGTGGTGGTCAACGACGATGGCAGTCAGCTGTCGCGTCAGCTGGAGTTTATGGCCGATGCCACGCCGCAGGTGAAGCTGGTTGCGCGGGCCAATTCGCTGGCCGAGGCGCGCCAGCTGATGATGGCCGGGGAGGCGAGCGGGATCCTGCACATCCCCAACCACTTCTATCGGGACCTGATGCTGGGCAAGAGCGTCACCCTGAGCTATGCCGGTGATGCCTCCTACTTTCTGGTCTACGGCACCATTGCCGAAGGACTGGCGCAGGCCGGTGGCACTCTCGCCGCGCAGGTGAAGGTGGCGCGGCTGCTGAGCCACGGCGAGGCGCTGCCACAAGCGGCCATGGGCTGGAATGCGGTGGCCCTCAACGTGGTGCCGGTGTTCAACCCCACCATGGGTTATGTGAACTACGTGGTGCCGGCGGTGTTCGTGCTGATCCTCCATCAGGTGTTGCTGATGGGGGCGGGGATCCTGGGGGCGACCCAGAACCAGCGCAGTTGTCGCGGCGAGCATGGTTACTGGCAAAGCGCGCCGGTGTTGCCGCTGCTGCTGGCCAGAACCTTGGTGCTGGCGGGGTTGTTCCTGCTGCCGGTGAGCTACTTCCTCGGCTTCTGCTTCGATCACTACAATATCGCTCGTCATGCAGATCCGGTGCAGCTTTGGCTGTTTGCCCTGCCGTTCCTGCTGGCCACATGTTGGTTCGGGATTGTGTTGGGTGCCCTCTTTACCCGGCGTGATCTGCCTACTCAGGTGGTGCTGATCTCCTCCCTGCCGCTGGTCTTTCTGGCGGGCTTTATCTGGCCACTGGAGCTGATCCCGGCCCCCCTCAACTGGCTGGCTCAGTGGGTGCCCACTATCCCAGCCATTGAGGGTTTTCTGCGCCTTAACCAGATGGGGGCCGACTTCGCGCAGGTCTCCCGTTACTGGTGGCAGCTGTGGGGACTGGCGCTGCTCTACGGCGTGCTGGCGTGCCTGTTGCTGCGCTGGCGGCAGCAGTCGTTGCCGGTTGCTCGCCCGTCAGTCGTGCAGGGTGAAACGACCGCCGGTTAAACGGGATAGGGCAAGCGCGCGTGAGATAGCGTGTGCGGTAAAGTGAAAACGGTCAGCCCTTGGGCTGACCGTTTTGTTATGTGGTGGGGTTAAGCGGTTTTACTGCTGCTTTAGCCACGCTGGAGCGTGGGATCCCCGATGGCGTAGATCTGCCCCACAGCAGTCTCATCCGCCAGCAGACGCAGCCCTTGGGCGGCCACATCGGCGCGGCGTACCAGTCCGTGTACCTCCTTGCCCTGACTCAGCTCGGCACGGCCGGTGGCGTCGCCATCCTGAAGGCCCGCCGGGCGCAGAATGATCCATGCGAGGGCGCTGGTCTGCAGCCAGCTCTCCGCCAGACTCTTGAGACGTACCTCGTGACCGAAGGCGGCGCGTGCCCGCTCCGGCAGATACTGCCAGCTGTCGCCACAGCCGAGGGAGGTGACCAGCAGCAGCCGTTTCAGGCCTGCCTGCTCCATGGCATCGATCACATGACGGTTGCCCTGATAGTCCACCGGCGCGGCCTGACGGAAGCTGCCCAGTGTAGATACGACCTGTGCATCTAACCCCGCCCGGGCACATGCCTGCTGCACCGCAGCCGGCTCCAGCGCATCCCCTTCGATCACCTCAACTCCCAGCGCACTCAGTTCGGTGGCCATCTCGGGGCTGCGTACCAGCGCAACGACCCGGTGACCCTGGCTCAGGGCGTGGTGAGTAAAGGCGCGGCCCAGCCCGCGGCTGGCTCCGAAAATCAGTGTGGTTGGCATAGCTGAGTTCCCTTGGCAAAAGGGGTTAGCCTAGTGGCTTGTTCGTCTGCTGTAAATGAGAGTTGTTTCTATTTGTGAGTCAGCAAGGAGGAGAAGGTGCGAGCCGTCAGCGACTCGCACTCTTTGAGAGGCATCAGCCGTTGTAGTTGCCGATGCTGGGGCGACGGCTGGGGCCGCTCAGGTGGATATCCACCGGATTGAACGCCTTGATCGCCTCATAGCTGAAATCACCGATCGCCTGATGCAGGGTCTGTGGTGTGTGGTTGGTGATGATGATGACGCTCTTTGACAGGTTGCGACGGCGGCGCAGCAGGTGGCCGAGGAAGCTGGACTGGCTCTCCGCCATTTTGGCGCGGTTGGCCGATACCTCATCGATGATCAGCAGGTCCACCTCTTCCAGCGCGCGGCGGTACTGGTTGCGCTCGTCCTGATCGGGGATCACGTTGAAGAACAGTCGATCGACGATGGAGGCCCACTGCTGGAAGATCACCGATTTCTGGTGACGGGCGATCAGCTCATGCGCTACCGCTCCCGCCAGGGTCGACTTGCCGGTGCCGTAGTCGCCGTAGATCAGCATGCAGCCGCCACCGCTCTTCTCCCAGTGCTCGAAACCGCTGATAAAGTAACGGGCGGTTTCGATGGGGTATTGCAGCGCCGGATCTGTGGCATCCATCTTGTCAAATACCCAGTCGGGGTTGAGGTCGGCTTGGGCGATCAGCTTCTGGATCCGCTCCTGACGGGCCGCCTTCTGCAGCTCGCGCACCTCGGCGTTGGCCTTGGCGTCGTACTCCTTGCGCAGGGTCTCGTAGTCATACTGGCCGCCACCGGTCTCTTGTTGCAGGCGACGAATGCGCTCCAGCAGGCCACCCACATGGCGGCTCAATTCCGGGTCGTGAATGCGGTGATCCTGCTTGGCCTTGGCGATCTTCTGGCGCTTGGCTTCGATCTCTTCCAGCTCCTGGCGCAGGGGATCTTGCGGGTCAGTCATGGAATGCTCCTTCTGCTCGATCAGGGATGGGTAGACAAGGGGTTGATTCTGCCTGCAGGCGGGGGCCGCTATCAATCATTATCCGGCTCCTGCTGCGCTGCGGGTTCTTGCGTCTGCTGTTGGGCCAGTCGCTTGGCCTCTTCAATCATCTGTTGGGCCCGTTTGCTGGGGCCCGACTCTGCCGGGGCCGGCGTCACCTGCTGGTAGCCCTGCACCTCCATCGGTTTGCGACGGGTATAGCGGCGGGTCTTGAGGGCGCGAATGAACTTGAGCATCCATTGATGCTGGGAGTCGAACACCTCGGGGCGCCCCAGCCAGTAGGCGATAAACTCCCCCAGATCTTCTTCGCTATAGCTGGCATCGATCACCCCGCACAGACGGGCGAGGGCGGGCAGCTCCTCGTCCGGTCGCCATTGCAGATGCATCTGGAAGGGGCGCTCCGGCAGCGGGCTGCGCAATTTCTGGGTCAGCAGTGGCAACTGGAACGGGCACTGATGGTAGTGCTCACTCTCGGGCTGAGCCTCGACCTGCAGCAGGCCCGCCTCCATCAGTTCATCGAACAGCTCGGTGAGCTGGCGGGCATTGACCTGAAACGAAAAGCCGCAGGGATCTCCCGGATCGGCTACTGCCAGTGCCCGACCCAGCTCGGGATAGTTGAGCCGGGCCGCCTGATTTTCCAGCACCAGTCGGCGCAGCTGCAGGGTATAGAGGCTGCGAGCCGGATGGGACAATCTGGGGTGGGCAAGGGCACTGTATTCGGCTGGGGTCATGGTCTTCTTCACGAGCTGGAGTGGGGGGCATTATCCCCTATGGTGCTCTCCTGCACAATTCGTCACACTGCAAGTGAGTGCCCTGCATGGTCGGGTGGTGAAAATTGAGCGTACCGCGGAGCGTTGAGCAGGGAGAGCGGGATTGTGTCGATAATCCAGCAGCTTGCACTATTTTGGTATGCAGATTAGCCAATCCGGCTATTTGTGACGCAAGGCACGCGGCATTTCTGCTGATTTAGACTAGTCTTATTACTTAAATAAACAATTGACTCATAAGGTTTTTGTCAACATGCCAAAACCCGGACTGCGGATCCTGGTGGTGGAAGACGAAGCAGTTTTTCGCCATTCGTTAGTGAGTTACCTCGCGCGGGACGGGGCAACGGTGTTTCAGGCTGAGGATGGAATTGAAGGGTTGTCAGCTGCAGCGATTTATCATCCCGACGTGGTACTGTGCGATCTCAATATGCCCAATATGGATGGCCGCGAGGTAATCGCCTGTCTCTCTGCGCGCTATCCCCATATTCCGGTTATCGTCATTTCGGCCCAGAGCTCCATGGAGGCGGTCGCCAGTGCCTTGCGTGCCGGTGCTCGGGACTACCTGCTCAAGCCCCTCGAGAACTTCGCACTGGTCGATCGCAGTATCGACCAGTGCCTGAATGGGAGTTCCACGCGAGCTCAGCAGCTCGAATTGATGGCGCATATGGATTACTTCAGTGCGCATGATCGGGCTGCCAGCCGTTTGCTCGCCGGGCTGAAGCCACCGGGATTGCAGGAGTGGGGCCCCTGGCAGGTCACGTTCAAGGGGCTTGGGCACCTCTTCATTCCCGATACCTTCAAGGTGGAAGACAAGCTGCTGGTGCTGGTGATGGAGATGCCCATCATGGGGACGGATGCAGGATTTTGCGGGGCGCTGGTGCGCTCTCTGATGAACGTGCCCTATCGCCAGTTTCAGCAGAACGAGAGCCGTTTGCTGAGCCAACCGCACCGGTTGCTCGACTACCTAAACCATCAGTTGATGGAGTCCGGGTTGCGCCACGCTTTTGCCATGGCTGCTCTGCTGTTTGATCAGCACGATGGGCTGGTATTTGCCAATGCCGGGCTCACTTCCCCCCACTGGTTGATGCGCTCGGGTGGATTACCGCTTGGTCTGATGCGCAACAGCCACTACGCTCTGCACAAACGCAGCTGGCATGAACCATTCGATCTGCAGTTTCGCAGCGACAGCGGTAGTGCGCTCAATGTGCAGGTGCGTCATCACTGAGGCTGCTTGACTAGAGACCAAAACAGACAAGGCGCCCGATGGGCGCCCTGTCTGTTGTCTACAATCCTGACCGTTTAGACGGTGGCGGAGTGTAGTTTCTTCTCTTGAGCTTGCGGCTCTTTGGCCGGGCCTTCGGCACCGTGCATCCAGTAAACCAGACGATTAGCCATGGTCAGCAGCAACAGGGCGCTCAGCACCGCAGCCAGGGCGATGCCACCGAAGATGGCGATCGGGCCGGCTTCACCAACAATGGAGCCGATAAAGCCCGCAGCATAGTTGGCGATGGCGATAAAGCCCATCCAGGCACCCATCATGAGGGAAGCCAGACGCAGCGGAGCCAGTTTGGTCACCATGGAGAGGCCGATCGGGGAGAGGCAGAGCTCGCCCAGGGTGTGGAACAGGTATGCGCCAACCAGCCAGAACATGGAGGTCTTGACGGTGTTGTCACCACCCTGCTGTAGCACGGCACCCACCATGAACAGGAAGCCGATAGCCAGGAACAGCAGACCCATGGCGAATTTCACCGGAGAGTTCGGTTCTTTCTTGCCGAGCTTGATCCAGATGGCCGCAACGACCGGTGCCAGAGTGATGATGAAGAAGGGGTTCAGGGACTGGAACCAGGCAGTCGGCACTTCGAAGCTGCCGATCATGCGGTCGGTATACTCCTGGGTGTAGAGGTTCATCAGACCACCGGCCTGCTCGAAGCCGGCCCAGAAGATGATGGTGAACAGACCCAGTACCAGAATAACCTTGATGCGATCCACTTCCTGCTTGGTCAGCGGTGCTTTCTGCTCGGTAGTACGCAGGGCGGCTGCGCGCTGGGCGGCAGTGACACGACCGATGTCACCCAGGAAACGTTGGGCCATGGTGGCCTGGATCACCAGAGAGAGCAGCATGCCGATACCGGCGCCGACGAAGGCTGCTTGCCAGCCGTAGGCGGTGGCGGCAGCACCACAGATCACACCTGCCAGCAGGGAACCCAGGTTGATGCCCATGTAGAAGATGGTGAAAGCACCATCACGGCGGTGATCGCCCTCTTCATAGAGGTCACCCACCATGGTGGAGATGTTCGGTTTGAACAGGCCGTTACCCACGATCAGCAACGCGAGGCCCGTGTAGAACATGGTGTTGACCATATCCGGGAACATGGCGTGGGGCAGTGCCAGAGTGAACTGACCTGCGGCCATCAGCACGGCACCGATCAGGATGGCGCGACGTTGACCCAGGAAGGTGTCAGCCAGCCAGCCGCCGATCAGCGGAGTGATATAAACCAGACCGGTATAGATACCGTAGAGTTTGAGGGCATCTGCCTGACTCCAGCCCAGACCGCCGTTGGCAGTCAGGTCGGTCAGATAGAGCACCAGTACGGCACGCATGCCGTAATAGGAGAATCTCTCCCACAGTTCGGTACTAAAGAGCAAAAAAAGCCCTTTAGGGTGACCTAAAAAGGTCCCTTTTGACGGGTTATTCATTGGAACTTCCACCTGTGTCTTATATTTTTTTGAGTTTTTTATGCAAGGGCGAGAAACACGCCTCAACCCTTATAGAACATGCGTGAATAAATTACAACATTATGATTTGCTGAGAGTTTATTTACTCTTGATTGATTTTTTGTTGCGCAAATGAAAAAGGAGCATCATTTGATGCTCCTCGAATACCTCTACAAAAAACAGATTTTTTAGCGATTACAACTGTTTGACGAACTGCTTCAGCCAACCGATGAACTCGCCGTTCAGCTCACGATGGCGTACGGCATATTCCACATTGGCTTTCATATAGCCGAGTTTGCTGCCGCAATCGTGGCTCTTGCCCTTCATGAAGTAGGCGTTGACCTGCTCCTGCTCCATCAGCATGGCGATGGCGTCAGTCAGCTGGATCTCGTCACCGGCACCGGCCGGGGTCTTCTCCAGCAGCGGCCAGATATTGGAGGAGAGGACGTAACGACCCACCACCGCCAGATTGGAGGGTGCTTCGTCACGGGGCGGCTTCTCGACAATGGCCTGCATTGGCAGGGACATCCCCTCGCTCAGGGCCTCGCCCTTGATGTCGGCGATGCCGTACTTGTCCACTTCGCTTTCGGGAACCGCTTCCACCATGATCTGGCTGATCTGGTTCTCTTCGAACATATGCACCATCTCGGCCAGGTTGTCTTTTTTCGGGTCGCTGGCCACTTCATCAATCAGCACATCAGGCAGCAGCACGGCGAAGGGGTTGTCACCGATCAGCGGGCGGGCACAGAGGACCGCGTGGCCCAGCCCTTTGGCCTCCCCTTGGCGGACGTGCATAATGGTGACGTCTTTCGGGCAGATCTGTTGCACCTCTTCCAGCAGCTGACGCTTGACTCGCTTCTCGAGGGTCGCTTCCAGTTCGAAACTCTTGTCGAAGTGGTTTTCGATGGAGTTCTTGCTCGAGTGGGTGACCAGCACGATCTCTTTGATACCGGCGGCGATGGCTTCGCGCACTACGTACTGGATCAGCGGTTTGTCGACCACCGGCAGCATCTCTTTCGGGATGGCCTTGGTGGCTGGCAGCATACGGGTACCCAGACCGGCTACCGGGAGCACGGCCTTGCGAACTGTCAGAGGAGTCTTTTTCATGGAAAACTATCCAGCGGGATTAAAGTGCGGCCATGATACTCCAAGAAAAATGGGGCAGCCACAGGCTACCCCATTCGTATATGCAGAGCTCGGACGTTATTTGACGATGATCATGTCACGGTTGGCTTCCAGCGTGGCAGGGCCAATTCCATTGACATCTGCCAGCTGATCGACCGAGGTGAACTTTCCCTGTTTCTCCCGATAGTCGACGATGGCTTGTGCCTTCTTGTCGCCAATCCCTTTCAGGCTGGTGAGTTCGGCAAGGGTGGCCGTATTGATATTCAGCTTGCCGGCTTCCTTGGCGACCTCGGCTGTGGTTGTTTGCTTCGGCGCTGCTTTATCAGCGGCCAACACAGGTTGGCTGAACAGGGGCAAGCAGGCTAACAGCATGATTGCAGAGAGCTTCTTCATCAGCATTTCCATTCCTCCATGATGTTGGATTTTGCCGAGTAGGCAGTTTGAGAAATAGCGTATCGAACGGGTCTTTTTCACTGCTATTTCTAACAGGTCAAATTCTCATGCCGATGGTGGCGGATTTGCTATAAGCGCTTAGCCATGAATGCCGCCGTATAGCCAACCTTATGATCTGGAATGTATTTCAGATGCATCTTTGATTTGACGAGCAAACTTCTCCGAGATGCTCTGCTCAAACCGTTGTGGAGGTGCCGGATGGAATTATTCTGCGCAACAAAGTGCGGATGGCATGTTTCACTGGTCTTCAAAGAGAGAACCAATAAAAAAGGCTGCTCACCTGGGGTGAGCAGCCTTTGTGATCGGTTTTTTCAGGCGGATGCTGATTAGGCTTGTTCGTCAGCCTGAGCAGCCTGGATACCGGTCAGGGCGATGGTGTAGACGATGTCGTCAACCAGGGCGCCACGGGAGAGGTCGTTGACCGGCTTGCGCATGCCTTGCAGCATCGGGCCGATGGAGACCAGGTCAGCGGAACGCTGTACCGCTTTGTAAGTGGTGTTACCAGTGTTCAGGTCAGGGAAGACGAACACGGTAGCTTTACCAGCAACCGGTGAGTTCGGTGCCTTGGACTTGGCCACGTTCTCCATGATGGCCGCGTCGTACTGCAGCGGGCCGTCGATGATGAGGTCGGGGCGCTTGGCCTTGGCCAGCTCGGTCGCTTCACGCACTTTCTCTACATCGGCACCGGCGCCAGAGGTACCGGTAGAGTAGGAGATCATGGCGACGCGCGGCTCGATACCGAACGCGGCAGCAGAGTCGGCGGACTGGATGGCGATCTCGGCCAGCTGCTCGGCAGTCGGATCCGGGTTGATCGCGCAGTCACCGTAGACCAGCACCTGGTCAGGCAGCAGCATGAAGAAGATGGAGGAGATCAGGGAAGAGCCCGGAGCTGTCTTGATGATCTGCATCGGCGGACGGATGGTGTTAGCAGTGGTGTGCACCGCGCCGGATACCAGGCCGTCAACTTCATTGCGCTCCAGCATCATGGTACCCAGTACCACGTTGTCTTCCAGCTGCTCGCGGGCAACCACTTCGGTCATGCCCTTGTTCTTGCGCAGCTCGACCAGACGCGGCACATAGCGCTCGCGCACAACGGCGGGATCGATGATCTCGACGCGATCGGTCAGTACCACACCCTGCTGTTCGGCAACGCGACGGATCTCTTCCGGGTTACCCAGCAGTACCGGACGGGCAATGCCACGCTCGGCACAGATGGCGGCAGCCTTGATGGTGCGCGGCTCGTCGCCTTCCGGCAGCACGACACGCTTGTTGGCCTGACGGGCCAGCTCGGTCAGCTGATAACGGAACGCCGGCGGGCTCAGGCGACGGGAACGGGTAGAGCTGACGGTCAGCGACTCGATCCAGTGCTTGTCGATGTGGCCAGCGACGTAGTCCTGTACCAGCTCGATACGCTCGCGGTCATCTTCCGGAATATCGACGTTGAAGTTCTGCAGGCTGACGGCGGTCTGCCAGGTGTTGGTACCGGTCATCATGATCGGCAGGCCGGTGGCCATAGCCTGTTGGCACAGCGCCATGACCTGCGGCTCCGGATGATAGTTACCGGTCAGCAGCAGGGCGCCCAGCTTGACGCCGTTCATGGCTGAGAGGCAGGCAGAGACGATGACGTCGGAGCGGTCGCCGGAGGTCACCAGCAGGCTGCCCGGACGGAAGTGCTCGACCATGTTGTGGATGGAGCGGGCGCAGAAGGTCACGGTCTGCAGGCGACGGCTGTCCAGCTCACCCTTGTGCAGGATCTTGGCGGCCAGATGCTTGGCGAGATCCTTGGCGCGCGGGGCGATCAGCTGGGTGTTCCAGGGGATGCAACCCAGAATGCGCAGCGGGCTCTTGCCGAACACTTGCAGTACTTCCAGGTTGTGAGCCGCGTCAGAAGCGTGGTGATGGGCTTCGAACATCTCGGTCAGGTCTGGACGGGTTACACCATGCTCGTCAACCGGCGCGCCAACCTTGTTGATCACGCAGCCAACGATACGGGGGTTGTTGACACCACCGAAGTTGGAGCAGGCCAGTTCGATGCGCTCTTTCAGCTTCTGGCTGGAGTCATGGCCCGGGTGGGTCACGAATACCATGTCAGCGTCCAGCGCCTTGGCCACGTCGTAGTTCAGCTTGTTGGCAAAGGGCTGCTTGTCGGTCGGCACCATACCTTCGACAACCAGCACTTCGGCACCACTGGATTTCACGTGCTCTTCGAAGCGGGCAACGATCTCTTCCAGCAGGATGTCGGTGTTGCTGGAGCTGATCATGTTCTCGGCGTAGGAGAGGGTGAACGGCTCGGGCGGGTTGATGTTGGCAGCAGCGCGGATAACGGCGGTTGAGCGCTCGGCACCGGTTTCACCCGGACGCGGCTGGGCAACCGGTTTGAAGAAGCTGACATTGACACCGTGACGCTCCATGGCGCGAACAACGCCCAGACTCACGGAAGTTACGCCGACACCAGTGCCGACCGGGATAAGCATAATAGTGCGTGCCACTTTATACCCCTTGTTCATTTTTTGGGATCAGGAAAAGGCCGCCCTGTGGGCGGCCTCGAGTTACTGCGTCAATTAAGCGCCGACCAGTTCCAGCGCGTCGTGGGCGATAACCCACTCTTCGTTGGTCGGGATAACCAGGGCCTTGGTAGAACCAGCCTTGGTGATCTCGCCACCCTTGCCGAAACGAGCCTTCAGGTTGGCGTCGTGATCGACGTCAAAGCCCAGCAGACCCAGCTTGTTCAGGGTGATTTCACGGATCGGGGCGGAGTTTTCACCGATACCACCGGTGAAAACAACGGCGTCCAGACGACCGTCCATGGCGGCAGCGTAGGCGCCGATGTACTTGGCCAGGCGATAGCAGTAAACGTCCATAGCACGCTTGGCTTCTTCTTTGCTGTCGTAGTTGTCTTCAACAAAACGGCAGTCGGAGGTCACTTCAGTCAGACCCTGCAGGCCGGACTCTTTGGTCAGCATGGTGTTGATATCGGCCACGCTCATGCCCAGCTTGTCGTGCAGGAAGAAGATGATGGCCGGGTCCAGATCGCCGGAGCGGGTACCCATCACCAGGCCTTCCAGCGGGGTCAGACCCATGGAGGTATCAACGGATTTGCCGTTCTTGATGGCGCAGACGGAACCGCCGTTGCCCAGGTGGCAGTTGATGATGTTCAGCTCTTCAACCGGCTTGTTCAGCTGCTTGGCAGCTTCCAGGCTGATATAGTAGTGGCTGGTGCCGTGAGCGCCGTAGCGACGGATGCCGTTCTCTTTGTAGAGCTTGTACGGCAGGGCGTACAGGAAGGCTTCTTCCGGCATGGTCTGGTGGAACGCGGTATCGAATACGGCCACGTTCTTGTCAGCCAGCGCCGGGAATACGCGGCGAGCTTCACGGATACCGATCAGGTGAGCCGGGTTGTGCAGCGGTGCGTACGGAACGGCGGCTTCGATGCCGGCGATCACGTCGTCACAGATAACGACGGAAGAGGTGAAGCGCTCGCCGCCGTGAACAACACGGTGACCGATGGCGATCAGGTTCTTGGACAGTTCCGGATTGAGCGGCAGGATCTTGTTGACGATGAAGTCCAGCGCTTCCTGGTGAGCGGCACCCGCACCCAGATCGGCACTGCCCTTCTCGCCATTCAGTTTCCACTTGATGCGGGCGTCGTCGAGGTTGAAGCACTCGGCCAGGCCGGACAGCAGGTCATCACCGGTGGTTGCGTCAATGACGGCAAACTTCAGGGAAGAGCTGCCACAGTTAAGAACAAGAACCAGCTTACTCATGAATAAATCCTATCGCAGATTGGGTTGTGTAGGCGGATGCGTTGGACGCGGTGCGGCCAAAAACTTTCAACTTATCCTTATGAGGGTTGGCAATCTGTTGCTTGCCCCTTGTATAGTGATACAAGACCCGAAATCCAGACGTCCCTGACAGGTCAATAGCAAGAAGCTTTTGACGCAAAAATGGGCGTACAAAGGATAACCCGATTGTTGAAAAATAACAAAGTCATCCTCAACCTTTGTTACTTTGCATCAAATTTTGTCGAGGTTTTGCCGTTAGTACGTTCAAAAAGCGCTCGGAGGTAGTATGAGCATGAACATTTTTGGAACTAAGTTACAGCAAGGCCGCCATTATATGACGCTTTGGCCGCGCCGTCCCGAGCTCAATTCGATGTTTCCTGAAAATCGGGTGATCAAGGCGACCGAGTTCGCCCTCAAGGTGATCCCCGCGTTGGCGGTGTTGAGCTTGATGCTGCAGTTCCAGTTTGGCGAGCAGCACTACTGGCCTTCCGTTATCACCTCCGTGCTGTTTCTGCTCAGCTTGCCGCTGCAGGGTTACTACTGGCTCGGCCAGCGTGCCGATACCCGCTTGCCCCCTTCGCTGGCGAGCTGGTATCGGGAGATCAACGGCAAGATGAACGAGCAGGGTGGCCGCCGCCAGTTGGTTTCCCAGCCGCGCTATGAAGAGCTGGCCGATACCCTCAAGGCCGCCTTCCAGCAGCTCGATAAATCCTTTCTCTACGAATAACCCGTTTCAGATGCAAAAAGGCGCCAGTGGCGCCTTTTTTGTTGCGGTTGGTGTGCGGATCAGGCCGCCAGCACCTTGCGGATCTCCTGGATAGAGAGCTTGTACTGACGTGGACACTGACGCCATACAGTCAGCATCCGTTGGTACTTGTCGCGCATGGCGATGTCGCTGGAGAGCTCGTCGCACGGGCACTTGAGCTCGGGGAAGCGCTTGTCCACCTCCAGCAGGAAGCAGACGTAGTCAGCCAGCTCACGCTCCTGGCTGCGGCTGTAGCCGTTGAACTCCAGCCGACTGGCGTTGATCTCGCCCTGATCGGCTGCATCCAGATTGCCCCATGAGATGGCCAGTGCGTGGTGCAGCTCCAGGGTGTCGATCACCTCCTGGCAGGTCGCCAGATCCAGATGGCCGAAGCTCTTCTCCAGCTCAAGGATCTGCAGGCAATAGCCGCGCTCGATGATGGTGCTGGCGCGCTGGTAGACGTCCGCTTTCTCCGGGTTGAGTTTCGCCAGAATTTCGTACTGGTTGCTCAGGATCAAACGCTCAGTGTTGCTCATGTTCATGGGATATCTCGCTGGAAGATGATTCTGGGGTCACGTTAACCCATATATAAAATGAATTTTTTGATCTGGGCGGGGGAGTTGGTGAGAAAAATCCGCTGGCAAGGGGCGGCTGGCCAGACAAAAAAAGGCCTGCATGGCAGGCCTTTCAATAACGCAGGGGAGGATTATCCCTTGAGGAAATCCAGTACCACCTGATGGTGATCGCTGGTTTTGAACTTGTCGAAGTGGTGGGCAATCTTGCCCTCTTCGTCGATCAGGAAGCTCTGACGGTGAATGCCGTCATACTCTTTGCCCATGAACTTCTTCGGGCCCCAGACGCCAAAGGCATCGGCGACGGCGTGGTCTTCATCAGCCAGCAGGGTGAAGTTGAGCTGGTCCCGCTCTTCGAACTTTTTCAGCCGTTTGGCCGGATCCGGGCTGATGCCAAGCACCACCACATTGAGGGCTGCCAACTCGGCGTTCACATCGCGCAGGCTGCAGGCCTGGGTGGTGCAGCCGGGGGTCATCGCCTTGGGGTAGAAATAGACCAGCACCTTCCTGCCGCGCAGGCCAGCGAGGCTGACCTGATTGCCATTCTGGTCGGGCAGGGAGAAATCGGGGGCGGGGCTGCCAGCTTGTAGTGGTTGCATGGGGTCTCCTCGGGTAAAACGCCCTCAGGCGTGTTTGCGATTGACGATAAACTCGAACGATTCGGCACCCAGTTGACGACAGAATTCGGCGAAGGCGGTTTGTGAACCTTCCACTTCACCCTCTCTGGCCAGATTGAGCTGAAAACTGATCTTCAGCAGGTTGAACGGCTGCTGCTCCAGGGTCATGGATTGCATCGCCTGAATGTTCCAGCCATGTTCGCTGAAGAACTGGGTGCACTGGCTTACGATGCCGGGCTCGTCGCGGATCAACAGGTCGGCGCTGGCGCGGACGTCATACTGCAGGGACTGGTGGCGCTCGGTGCGTTTCATCATGGTGATGAGATCCCACTCCTGGCTACGCAGGGGCAGGCTGATTTCGAGTTGCATCATGCTGTTCCAGTCGCCCGAGAGCAGCATGATAAAGGTAAATTCATTGCCGAAGATGCCAAGGCGGCTGTCTACAATGTTGCAACCACAGCCACTGACGTGGCGGGTCACTTCATTGACGATGCCAGGCCTGTCCGTGCCGATGGCCGTTACGACCAGGTAGTGAGTCATAAATCTTCTCTCGTCCGTTATTTCGTTGCGAAAGCCGCGCTGGCAAGCCAACCCTCCGGCCCTGATGACCACTCCCTGAGGGACGCTGCCGACTTTCGTCCATTACTTTTTGTTCCGGATGGTATCACGGCTTGCCCCCTCTCTCCCTTGTTTTTCAAAGGGGTCAGCTTTACCATTACGCCCCTGAAAATCGGGAGAAAAGTCCATGTTACGCGGTAGTATTGTTGCGCTCGTTACCCCCATGCTGGCTTCAGGTGAAGTCGATTGGGCCAGTCTGGCCAAACTGGTCGACTATCATGTCAGCGCCGGGACCTGCGCCATTGTTGCGGTTGGGACCACAGGGGAATCGGTGACCCTGAGCGAGCAGGAGCATATCGCCGTCGTTGAAAAGACCGTTGAGTATGCCGCCGGACGCATTCCCGTCATCGCCGGTTGCGGCTCCAACAATACTGCCCATGCCATTGAATTGACCAAGCGACTGGCCAAAACCGGCGTGGTGGCGGGCCTCTCGGTGACTCCTTACTACAACAAGCCCACTCAGGAAGGTCTCTATCGCCACTATTGTGCGATCGCCGAGGCTAGTGGTCTGCCCCAAATTCTTTATAATGTGCCCGGTCGCACCTGTTGCGATCTCAAACCGGAGACCGTGGCCCGTCTGGCCAAGGTTCCCGGCATTATCGGTTTGAAAGAGGCAACCGGCGATTTGAGCCGCACCCCGCGGCTGCGCGAGCTGTGCGGGCCGGAGTTTGCTCTCTACAGTGGCGACGATGCCACTGGTTGTGATTTTATGCTGCAAGGTGGCGATGGCGTGATTTCGGTCACCACCAACATTGCAGCGGCCCAGATGGCCGACATGTGTCGTGCTGCGCTGGCCGGTGATGCCGGACAGGCGCATGACATCAACAATCTCTTGATGCCGTTGCACAAGACTCTGTTCTGCGAACCGAGCCCCACCCCGGTGAAATGGGCCTGTGCCCAACTGGGGTTGATTGCAACAGCCACCTTGCGCCTGCCGCTGGTTGACCTCACTCCCGAGGGCGAACAGCTGATGGCGCGAGCACTGACCACAGCGGAGTTGATGGCGAGTGTTTAAATCTAATGGAAAGGGAAATAGAGCCCGTCTGGTGCTGAGCGTTGCGACTGTGGCCGTCTTGGCCGGTTGCAGCACCCCCCAGGATCGCAAAATGGCCAACCGCGACTTCGGTTATGAAGATGCCCGCCTCGAGGGCCGCGCGTTCTTGATCCCCGCAGGATTGAGTGCCCCCACCTTCAACAGCCAGTACGATATTCCGCCGCTTCCTGAGAGCAGCCGTGAAGGTGCCCTCGGCGCCCAGGTCGATGTGCGCCCACCCGCTCAGCTGCTGACCGTGGTACCGGGCAGTCAGGTGGTGCAGAGCGCAACCGAACCGACCGTTGCTTTCTATGCCCTCAGCACCAGCCAGAGCGTGGAGCGCGATACCTGGTCGTTCCTGATGAACTTCCTGGCCAAATACAAGGTCACCACCGAGAAGCTGGATCAGCAGGATGGCGTATTGCAGACCGGCTGGTTTGACAACACGGTCGCTCTCGATGGCTGGGGTGAAGATGACGAAGACTTCAAAATCCGTCAGCGTTACCAGTTCACCGTGCGCAACGATGCCCAGCGCCACGCTGTCAATATGTCGGTCCGGGTACTGGATCACGAAGAGACCATCGACGGCGAGACCAGCAACAAGCTGACCCCTGCCGATGCCCAGCGCTATGCCGCGCGAGTGCTGAACCAGTTCTCTCTCTATTACGACAGCCAGCTGAAAGCCCGCGAGCAGCACAAGTCCAACGATGGCATGGGTCTGCAACTGGGTCTGGACAACAACGAACTGAGCGCCTGGATTGCCGAAGGCTCCTTTGATCAGGTGTGGCGTCGCCTCAACCAGGTACTGCCTGCTTACGGTTTCACCATCAAGGATACCCAGCAGTCACTGGGCTGGATCGACGTCGAGTACGAAGAGCCGGGTGCCGAGTTCTGGAAGGCGAAAGGGAGCGAGCCGTTCAAACTGGAGGAGGAGAAATACCGCTTCCAGCTTGGCGAAATGGCGGGAGGCAAGACCTCCATCACCCTGTTCGACAAGGACAAGAAGCCGGTATCGTCCGGGGTTATTTCCCAGATGTATATCAGCCTGTCCGAGGCGTTCGCCAAGGGGCTGGCCGATCAGGCAGCAGCAAAAGCAGAATAAATTCAGGGGCCTTGTGCCCCTGTTTTGTTATCAAAATCCCCCTGAAAACGCGGGGATTCCGAGCGGTTTTCGATGATGCGAGCCCCCTTGCCAGCCCGTTGCAAACAGAGCGCGCAGGTGAGGGACTCGCGATGTTTACCCCCCCACAAACAGGAAGTGTTATTAGCCATGAGTCTTGCAGATCAAGTATTGGCGGTGAATGACGATTTGCCGATCCGTACCGATAAACCTGTCCATTCCGGCAAAGTGCGCAGCGTCTACTGGTTGACCCCCGAAGACAGTGCCCGGCTCATAAAAGAGAAAGGCTATGATGTGCCGGCCGATGCGCCCCTCGCCCTCATGGTGATCAGCGATCGCATCTCGGCCTTCGATTGCATTTGGCAAGGTGAGGATGGCCTGAACGGCGTACCGGGCAAAGGGGCGGCGCTCAACGCCATCTCCAGCCACTGGTTCAAGCTGTTCAAGGAGAAGGGACTGGCCGACAGCCACATTCTGGATATTCCGCACCCTTTCGTCTGGATCGTGCAAAAAGCCCGTCCGGTGATGATCGAGGCGATTGCCCGCCAGTACATCACCGGCTCCATGTGGCGTGCCTACAAGGATGGCGAGCGCGAGTTCTGCGGCATCACCTTGCCGGAAGGGCTGAAAAAGGATCAGAAGCTGCCGGAGATCCTCATCACTCCGTCCACCAAGGGCGTGCTGAAAGGGCTGGATGGCGTGCCGGAAGCCGATGACGTCAACGTCTCCCGTGCCGATATCGAGCGCCATTATAAGGGCTTCAACTTCAGCAAGCCGGCCGACATCGACCGCTACGAAGTGCTGCTCAAAGAGGGCTTCAACGTCATCAGCGACGCGCTGGTCGGGCTGGATCAGATCTTCGTCGATACCAAGTTCGAGTTTGGTTATGTCCACGATGCGGCAGGCAACGAGAAGCTGATCTACATGGACGAAGTGGGCACCCCCGACAGCTCCCGTATCTGGGATGGCGCCGCCCTGCGCGACGGCCAGATCGTCGAGAAGTCTAAAGAGGGTTTCCGTCAGTGGCTGCTCAACCACTTCCCGGATCCGGACATCCTGCTCAACAAGAACCGCATGCCGGAACGTTTTGCCCTGGCCCGCGACAACAAGCTGCCGACCGAAGTGATGATGGATATCTCCAACACCTACGTCGGGATCGCCGAGAAGATTATCGGCCACAAGCTGGCGCGTTCTGCCAATCCCAAGCAGGAGATCATCGAGGTGCTGCGCGATCAGTACGGTCTGATCGACTAAGGGTTGCGCTCTTTTTTTGTCGCCAACAAACAAACGTTTGCTGATGGTGAAGGAGAGAGGCAGATAAACAGACGGGCCCCGCTATGGGGCCCATTTTTATTGCTGGTCTGGCGGCAAGCGAGCGGCGATTAGCCGTTGACCCTGAACACCTGGCCGGTCTGGATGCCCAGCACCGACTTCTTGTAGGCCTGCGCTACCTTGGCGGCGGGTACCGGTACGAAGCCCGGGAAGAAGTCAGCGTATTTGTCCATCGACTCCGCCAGCACGGTGGGGCTCACCACATTGATGCGCAGGCCGCGGGGTAACTCGCAGGCGGCCGCTTTCACAAAGTGATCGATAGCGCCGTTGACTGTGCTGGCGCTCACGCCCCAGTTGATCGGCTCCTCGCTCAGAATACCGCTGATCAAAGTGATGGAGCCCTTGTCAGTCAGATAGGGAATGGCGGCGCGGGTCAGGTTGATCTGGCCCATCAGCTTGCTCTCCAGTCCCACCTGCCACTGTTCGTCGGTCATCTCGGTCAGGCCGTTGAAGGCCACGCTGCCGCTGGCGACAACCAGTGCATCAAACTGGCCCAGCTTGGCGAACAGCGCCTTGATGGAGGCGGGATCGCGCATGTCGACCGTGGCATCGCCACGACTGTGGCCGACCCGGATCACCTGATGATCTTTGGCAAGCAGTTCACTGACTGCGGAACCGACGGTGCCGGAGGCACCCACAATCACAATTTTCATCTGCATCACTCCTGGTTGGAATGTATCGATTCTAGCGCAACAGAAAATGTGAAAAAGCGCGTAAAATAAACCCATTGTTTCCATATTGGAGCTAATGATGGATATCGCCCATCTGGCCAGCTTTTATGAGGTGGTGCTGCGCGGCAGTTTCTCGGCTGCGGCCGATACGCTGGGGGTCAGCAAGGGGATGCTGAGCCGCCACGTCAGCGCGCTGGAGTCCTCCCTCAATGCGCAACTGTTGCAGCGCACCACCCGCCGCCTCAGTCTGACCGAGGCGGGCAAGACCCTCTACCAGCAGGCGGGGGAGATCTTCGCGCTGGTTCGGCAGGCGGAGCAGGATATTCAGGCGCTGACCGAAGAGGATAGCGGAAGACTGCGTTTTACCTGCCCGGTCAGTACCGGCGATCGCATGGTGAGTGAGCTGCTGACCAGTTTTGCCGCGCTCTGCCCGGGGGTGGAGGTGGAGCTCAATTTCACCAACCAGATGGTCGACATGAGCCAGGGGGAGAACGACATCGCCCTGCGCGCCATGAACGAGGTGCCGGACAATCTGGTCGCACTTCCTATTGGCCGACTTAAGGATGTAGTGGTGGCCAGCCCCGCACTTGTAGCGAGAGAGGGGCGTCCAGCCACTCCCTATGAGCTGAGCGGGCGCAGCTGCCTGTTGCAGGGGCACAATCCGGCCTGGGAGCAGTGGCACTTTATCCGTGAAGGGGAAGAGGCCCACATTCTGGTGCAGGGCAAGGTGCGGGCCAACCATTACAGCACAGTGTTGCAACTGGCGCGTGCCGGTATGGGCTATGCCAAGTGCCCGCTGATGCTGGTGGAATCGCTGCTGACGGCAGGGGAGCTGGTGACCGTGCTAGATGAGTGGCAGAGCGGGCTGCATCAGCTTCATGTGCTGCATGCCCAGCAGCGGCGGGTGCCACGCAAGATCCGGCTGTTCAAGCAGGTGCTTGCCCAGTGGTTTGCCGAGCGACCCCACTACCTGCTCTGAGCGGCGTTATTTTTCTGTCATCTTCGGCTGCTACCCTGCGCCCATCATCGGCATCAGGAAGATCAGCGGGAATGAAGAGTAATAGAGGGTTGACCGGTTTTGTGCTGCTCTGTGCAGTGTTGGGGGCTGGCAGTGTGCAGGCCATGGTGGACGTGAAGGTTCCGGAGAATTTCCGCATTCTCGCGGTGAGCAACGGCACCTTGCTGGATGAGCAGCATGCCACCCTGGCGGATGGTGAGCAGCAACTGCTGGTGCGCTTCGAGGGGGTGATCCCCAGCCGCAGCAGCAGCGAGAATGATCGGCAGGTACGCTCCGAGCCGCAGGTGGTGCGCTATCAGGGCAGCAATCAGCATTTGCAGCTGACGGCCAGCGTACCGGGAGACGAGCGGGGGATGCAGGCCTATGCCAAGGCTCCTGTGGTGACGTTGCAGGAGAATGGCCGCGCGCTTGCCATCCAGCAGGACGCACTGGTGACCAGCGGCATGCTGCTTGGGGTGGATTGGAACGGCAAACTGGCTGAATACAACCGCAGCGGCGGCAAGGCGGCGCTGGCGGCTGGCGCCGTTGCTACGCAGCCAACGGCCACGGCCGCTGGTGGGGCTCAACCCGTTGTGGCAGCCAGCGAGCTGGAAGGGCAGTTGCAGCAGCTGTTCCTCCAGGCAGACCCAGCCCTGCGCAAGCGCTTTATCGGTTGGGCCGTGCCACAGCTTTAAGTTTTCTGCCCGTTGCAGTAACGTGGACACTCCTTTTTTCAGGCGCTCTGTTCATCGTACTCAACGAGGTTTTCATGTTTGAATTGCATTCACGCCTGCAGGCAGATACCCGGTGGCTCGGGGATCTGCCCCTCTGCCGTGTCTTGCTGGCAAAAGACAGCCAGTATCCCTGGCTCATCCTGGTACCGCGAGTAGCCAACCTGCGGGAAATTCACCATCTGGCGCCGGAGCAGCAGCAACAGCTGATGCAGGAGTCCTGCGCCGTCGCCGCCCTGATGGAACAGGCCCTCAGCCCGGACAAGATCAACATAGGGGCGCTGGGCAATCTGGTGCCACAGCTGCACATTCACCATGTCGCACGTTTCGCCACCGATGCTGCCTGGCCAGGCCCCATCTGGGGAGCTCATCCGATCGTGCCTTATGAGCCACAGGTGCTGGCGCAGCAGGCCGACAGATGGCGTGCCCGGCTCGCCAAGCTGAGCGGTTTTACCCCTGCGGCTGCTGATAACGGCGTCAACTGAGAGGCGTGTCGCTATTTCAGTCTTCGGGCCGCGCCATCTGTTAGAGTTATGGTATAGATAAGCCCATTCTCGATGTTCAGGAAGGTCCCATGATAGTGACAAGAGCCGATGATGACGTCGTGTTGACGACTGAGGATGTACTGCTCAGCCTGTGCAACTCGGTGACCGATGTGTTGAGTGCCGCGACCATGAGTCAGGTGCGGTTTTCCGGCATGGTGCAGCGGATCAGCAAGACCTGCCTCAAGCCGGATATCGGCTGCTTCGTGCTGTTCGATGGCGGTTTTTCCGGTCTGGTGGTGATCAACTTCTCCGCCGCTGCCGCCATGGAGTTGTACGAGAGCTACATGCTGAGCATGGGGCTCTCCAAGGAGGATCTCGCCATCTCCCATACCTCTGACGAGGTGAGCAACGTGATGGGCGAACTGATGAACCAGATCGTCGGTAGCTTTACCGTCAAGGTGGGCCGGGATTTGCAGACTCACATTACCCAGAACCAGCCGAAGATGCTGGCCCTCAACAAGCAGGTGATGCTGAGCGTCGATACCAATCTTGACAGTCCGGAGTCCCGCCGCGTCACTTTCTTCACCGCCCGTAACAACATCTTTTATCTGGAGCTGGCGATGGACAAGACCGAGTTCATCCGCATTCACAATGAGGGGATGGAGCACGAGGAGCTGGATCCTGACGCCCTGATCGCCCAAGCCAAGCAGGATGCCGCCAAGCCGGCCCCGGCAGCCGCTGCGCCAGCCAGTAATGATCACGATGATCTGCTCGACTCTTTGGGTATTTGAGGCAAATGCCGGATAGCAACAAGGCCACCTTCGGGTGGCCTTGTTGTATCGGTGCGCACAACCGTTATTAGAAGTTGTAGAGCAGGCCGGTGTTGAACATCACCGATTCAGAATCGTAGAAGTTGATGTCGGAATCGGACTTGGCGTAGCCAGCGGTAAAGGTTGCCGAGAGCGGTGCAATACCGAACAGGCGGTGCCAGAAGAAGGTACCGGTCAGGGCAAACTCGTCGGAGTCGGCTTTTTTGTTACCAAAGTCAGGGATTGGGTTGGCTTCATCATATTTGGTCTGACCCAGATAGAGGTTGCTGACGAAGGACCACTGGGATGCCCGCTTGCCGTAGGTCAACTGGAGGCCGTTGCTCTTGTAGCTCTGGGCGCTGCCGTCCAGGTCAGCCTGACGGTGGATGAAAGCCGGCTCCAGCACCTGACCGGCTGCCAGCTGCCATTTGTAGGAGAGGTCGAGGGCGTGGATCTTGCCGTTGCGATCCAGCTTGGCCGCCGTGTCGGCACCATACTGGCTGCCACTGCGCTCTTCATCGACTTCGATGTTGCGGGTGGTCAGGCTGCCGAAGAAGTTGCTGCCCCAGATATTGTCCCAGGCGAAGCGCACCCCTTTTGACTTGATATCGGTCGACTGGCGATCGACGCTTACGGCGAAGGGATCGCTCCACTGCTCGGTTGGCATGGCATTGAAGACCACGGAGCCGGCCACTGTGCCCTTGTTGCTCATCTCCTGGCGGATACCGAGTTGCTGGGTGAAGTCGAAACGGATGGCATCCTGGATCAGGTTACCGAGGAAGACCTGGGTGCGGGTATCGGCAAAGGTGTAACGGATATCTGCGTTGAGCAGAGGGGCGACGGCGGAGCTGCTCTCTGCACTGCCCAGTCCGCTCAGTCGACGATTTTCGTCGTCACCGCTGTAAAAGTTGGATTCGTAATTGATGACGTTGACGCCGCCAAGCAGGAAACCGGACCAGCCCGATTCGTTGGGAATGGTTCCCAAATCCGCATATGCACTATTTGCGACCAGCAGGCCCAGACCAAGCAGGGTAGTGTTGCGCATCAGATAACTCCTAAATTAAACGCGTTTAAATTACCAGGTGGGCGATTATAGGGGGCCACCCTTAATGGCAACTGACAGAATTTCATCAAATATCCTAACTCACTCATTTCACTAGGCGAATCGTTAATTAATTGTGCGAGATAAGAAGAGTTCAATTCTCTGTGCTGGTATTCTGTTCGCGGATATGGGGGAGAAAATAACAAGATGAAGCAGATTAAATCCTGGGCACAATATTACGTCGATCTGATGACCAAGCTGGGACTGGTGCGCTTCAGCATGTTTCTGGCGGCTGGCATCATAGTGCTGGCTGTCGCCATCCAGATGGGGGTGACCCTGTTCCTGCGCGGCAATATTGATGTGATCGACTTCGTGCGCTCGGTCTTCTTTGGCCTGCTGGTGACCCCCTGGGCGGTCTATTTTCTCTCCATCGTGGTGGATCAGCTGGAGGATTCCCGTCAGCGATTGAGCCGGATGGTGCGCAAGCTGCAGGATATGCGCGAGCGGGATCTGGAGCTCAACAGTCAGTTGCAGGAGAACATCAGTCGCCTCAATGCCCAGATTGCCGAGACCAACCGGGCCGAGGCACTGCGTCTGCAGGCCATCGAGGATCTCGAGAACGAGGTGTTCCAGCGGGAGAAAGCCCAGCTTCATCTGGGGGAGCGTACCGCTCTGCTGCGCTCTTTTATCGACTGTTCCCCGGATCTGGTCTACTACCGCAATGAGGATGAGCAGTTCTCCGGTTGCAACCGCGCCATGGAGGAGCTGACCGGCAAGGCGGAGAGCGAGCTGATTGGCCTCACACCTTTCGATGTCTACAAGCAGGAGATTGCCAACAAGGTGGTGGAGACCGACAAGCAGGTCTTTGCCAGCAATGAGCCCCTCACCTATGAACAGTGGCTGGAGTATCCCGATGGCCGCAAGGCCTACTTCGAGCTGCGCAAAGTGCCCTTCTTCGATCGCTTCGGCAAGCGGCTGGGCCTGCTCGGCTTTGGGCGCGACATCACCGAGCGCAAGCAGTATCAGGACAAACTGGAGAAGGCGAGCCGCGACAAGACTACCTTTATCTCCACCATCAGCCACGAGCTGCGCACCCCGCTCAACGGCATCGTGGGCTTAAGCCGGATGCTGATGGATACCCCCCTCGATCCCAAGCAGCACCAGCAGCTCAAGACCATTCACCTGAGTGCGGTGACCCTTGGCAATATCTTCAACGACATCATCGATTTGGACAAACTCGATCGGCGTCGCCTCGAAATTGCGCCGACCCGCATCGATCTGCCTGCCTTCCTCGACGAGCTGGAGACCCTGTCGCGCATTCAGGCGGAGCAGAAGGGGCTATATCTGCATTTCGATCGCGATGGCGACATGCCGCAATTCGTGATAGCCGACGGTACCCGTCTGCGTCAGGTGTTGTGGAATCTGGTGGGCAATGCGGTCAAGTTTACCGACGAGGGGGGCGTCACCGTGCGCTGCCTCTCTCATCCTGCCGACGAGCCGGGCAAGCTGGCCCTGCACTTCGAGGTGGAGGATACCGGCATCGGCATCCCGCGCGCCCAGCAGGAGAAGATCTTCGCCATGTACTATCAGGTGCAGGGCAAGAAACACGCCACCGGCACCGGTATTGGCCTCGCGGTCTCCCGTCAGCTGGTGCAGGCGATGGGCGGCCTGCTCTATGTGGACAGTGAGCCGGGCGAAGGCTCCTGCTTCACCGCCGAGCTGGAGGTAGCTTGCGCCGAGCCAGTGCCGCAGGAGCAGGAGGAGATGCCCTCCCTCGATATCCTGCTGGTGGAAGATGTGGAGCTCAACGTGACGGTGGCCTGCGCCCTGCTGGGCAAGTTGGGTCATCAGGTGCAGGTGGCACGGGATGGCACCCAGGCGCTGGCGATGGCCAATCCGGATGATTTCGACCTCATTCTGCTCGATATCCAGCTGCCGGACATGACCGGCTTCGATGTGGCGAAAACCCTGCTGGAGCGTTATGGCGACAGCCTGCCGCCCATGGTGGCACTAACGGCCAACTCTACCGGCGATCGCCAGTACTATCTGGAGCGCGGGATGCGGGATGTGATCAACAAACCGCTTGGCTCGAAGGCTGTGCGGGAGGTGATTGGCCATCTGTTTGCCGGTCTGGACGAGGATGAAGCGGACGAGCAAGCTGATGCGGGCAATCAGGATGCCCTGCTGGATATTCCCTTCCTCACTGATTACGCCGATACGGTGGGCAAGCCGGTGCTGCTCTCCAGCGTCGAGCTGTTCGAGAAGATGATGCCGGACTACATGGCGGTGCTCGACTCCAACATGATCGCCCGGGATCAGGCGGGGGTGGTGGAGGAGGCGCACAAGATAAAAGGGGCGGCAGGCTCCATTGGCCTGCGTCGTTTGCAGCAGACGGCTCAGCTGATCCAGAGCCCGGATCATCCCGCCTGGTGGGAGAACGTGGAAGACTGGATTGAGACGCTGCGCCGGGAATATCCGGGCGATATCGCCCGGCTGCGGCGCTGGTTGCTGTCTTGAGGCTGGAGGTTGTCTTGAGTCTGATGGAAGTGGCTGGCAAGGAGCTGCAAGATGTATAGCCGTTTGATTACCCCTGCGCGCATCCACCCTTGGGGGGACGAGGATTTGCTGGAGGCGACCGAGCAGGATCGCGCCCGTATCGTGCAGGCGGCGCCAGTGCGCCGGTTGCAGCAGAAGACCCAGGTCTTTCCGCTCGATGTGAAGGCCTCGGTGCGCAGTCGCCTCACCCACTCGCTGGAGGTGCAGGAGACCGGTCGCCAGATCAGCCGCCGTATTCTGGCCGCCTTGCCAGCCGGGATGGTCTGCGAAGGGGCCTTTATCAATCTGGTGGAGATGTCCTGCCTGCTTCATGACGTGGGCAACCCGCCGTTTGGCCACTTTGGCGAGCAGGTGATGAGCCAGTGGCTCGGCGAGATGCTCGATCCCCTCTATCAGCAGGCGCTGGCGCAGCCCCCCTCGACCCAGTGGGCTGAGCTGCGTCAGGATCTGCAACTGTTTGATGGCAACGCCCAGAGCTTGCGGCTGGTGCACAGTCTGCACGAGCTCAATCTGACGCTCGGGCAACTGGCGGCGCTCTGCAAATACCCGCAGCAGCCTCAACCCGGGGTGAGCTATGGCCAACATCATGGCTGGAGCAGCAAACGGGGCATCTTCTTTAGCGAGCAGCCGCTCTACCGTGCCCTCGGCCAGAGTCTGGGATTGGCCCCAGGATGCCGTCATCCGCTGGTCTACATCATGGAGGCGGCCGATGATATCTCCTACTGCATCGCCGATCTGGAAGATGCGGTAGATCGGAGGATCCTGACTCTGGGTGAACTGCTGGCGGCACTGCGAGCTGCTGACCAGAGTGACTACATGGGCACCTTGCTGGATGACGCGCTTGCCAGTGGTCGGGGCTTTTTCCCCCATTTTCGCCAGCAACTTACCCGGGATCTGGTTGCGCTGGCGGCGCAGAGCTATGTCAGCGAACATCATGCCATTTTGCAGGGCTCCTATCCGCAAGCACTGCTGCATGGTCAGGCGCCGGCGGCGCGGGTGCTCGATATCCTCAAGCAGGTGGCCCGCGAGCTGGTCTTTATGCGCCCCGAAGTGGAAGCGCTTGAGCTGGAGGGGTATGCGGCGCTGCGCGGGGTGCTGACCAGTTATGCCTGTCTATTGGCGCTGCCAGCGCCACAGTTTGCTCGCCTGCTGGCCGGGGAGGGGAGTCAGGCGCTGTTCTTTGCGCGCCGTCTCTATCACCGCCTCTCGGCCCGCCATCTCAAGGCCTATCGATTGGCGATCGCCACCCCGGATCAGCGTTTTGCCTGCCAGAACGAGCAGGAGTGGTATTACCGGGTGCGGTTGCTGCTCGATTATGTCAGCGGCATGACGGATACCTATGTACTGGAAGAGTACAGGCTACTCTCGGGGATCTGATGTGCTGGCATCGTTGCCAGACGGACAGCATAAAATGCCGTAAAAACGTTTAAAAAGGAGCCGCAAGAGGCTTGTTTTAAATTCGGATATTTTTTAGACTTCTGCAACCTGTTCAACTTTTACTCGGTAAGGAGATGAAAATGCAACATCTGATGCTCAATTTTGCATTCTCTCGCGGCACTGCGTGCGGCGTGAAATCTCGTGCTCTTTTACCGCGTGGCGTAAACAGGTAACCCCTGTCTTTTTATCACCCGCGGTTCGTCCCGCAGGGTGATATCCACTTTCTCCGGGAGAACCGCATGTTCAACTGGAGAATGTCATGTCTATCGAACTGATTTTACTGCGTGGTGTCGAGTCTTTGGTTCAAAAACGGATCGCCCGGGTTGAGCGTCGCCTCGCCGTGGTCAGTCTGTCACCTGCCCTGCTGAAAGATATTGGTCTGGAAGGGTTTGAGGGACAGATCGCCCATATCCGCGAAAGCGAGTATCAAACCGGCTTTCGGCTCGGGAATCGAATAACCTGATCCATAGGGGAGGGTAAACGCTCTCCCCGTGGTGATGTGGCAGGCGTAATGCCTGCCATTTTTGTGTTTGCAGGTTGATTTTTTATTCACTTTTCTGTGCCCCGGCACTATCCTCTCTGCCCCGTTTGTGACAGATGCGTATGTTTTCTCGCCTTGTTCCGCCAGGATCGGCAAGATTAGATATGGTGGCCTATCTGTTTTACTCATCAGGACAAGACTTCATGTCACTCTTTCGTCAGCTTTTTCTCCCCCTGTTGCTGCTGTTTTCCGGCCTGCCTGCTGTTGCTGTTCCCCAGTTGGAAAAGGCAGTGGCGGACCACCAGAGTGCGGCTGATGAAGAGTTGGTGGTCGGGGTGCCCCGTGGTGGTTATCCTCCGTTCCTCTATGAACTGCCCAATCAGCGCTATGCCGGTCCGCTCAAGGAGCTGGCCTCGCGTATTGCGGCAGAAATGGGGGTCTCCCTGCGCTATGTCTCCTACAACTCCTATGTGGATGCCCGTGGTGCGCTGAACAGACGCCAAGTTGATGCCTTGATCGGGGTCGAGCTCGATGCGCTCGAGCTGGAGGGGATGAATCATATTGGCTATCTGGGCTCCTACGCCCGCGCCATCTTGATGCGCCATCCGGATCAACGTTTGACCCTGGAACAGGCGCGCAAGCTTCGCTGGGTCTGTATTCGCGGTTTTGGCAGTTGCAATGAGCTAGCGCGACTGGGGATGCCTCATGTGACCGAGCTGGAGAGCCGTGACGAGGCGACCTATATGGTCAAACTGGGGGCGGCCGATGCTTATCTGGCTCTGGGGCCGATCATTGCCATGGAGATGGAGCGGTTGCCTGAGTCGATGGGGATTGTGATCCCGGACTGGATCCCCGGTAGTGCATTGACCATTGCAACCAGTACCCATGACCCGGCGCTGACGGATCGCATCTGGCAGGCCTACCAGCGGATCCCGGTGGCTGATGCCCGGTTGCGGCTGAATCAGGAAGACAGCCGTTTCAAGGCGGGTTTGTTGCTGGAACCAGACGAGGTAGCCTGGTTAAAGAAGAAGAGCAAGGTGGTCAGGTTTGCCGTTGCGCCGTCGTTTGCCGGTATCAGCGAGATTGATGACGAAGGGGTGTTGCACGGCTATGCGGCAGATTTGATGAAGTTGTTGAGTCTGCGCTCGGGGATCCGCTTTGAACTTGAGCCGACCAGCACCTGGCAAGAGTCTCTGGCTCTGCTGAAACAGCACAAGGTGGATCTGATCCCCCTGATGACACCGCTCAGGGATCGCGAGGCATTTGCCTCCTTCAGCTCCTCCTACCTTAAATTCGACAGCTATGTGGTATCCCGGCGCGGCGCACGCCCGTTGAAGTCGCTGGCGGAGCTGAAAGGGCGCCTGATTGGTGGCGTGACCGGTTCTTATGAGGCTTCTCTTATCAGCGCCCATGGTGGCAACGTCATTGAAGTGGGCAAGGATACCGAGCTGCTTACCCTGCTTGATACGGGGAAAGCCGAGTATGTGCTGTTGACCATGACCAATCTGGGGCAGCAGGCCATGAAGGGCTTCAACGAAAAGTATCAGGTGGTGCTGAGCTCCCCCGAGTTTTCCGTGCCCATCAGCATGGCCGTTGATATCAGGCAGCCCGAGCTGCTGCGGATCATGGACAAGCTGTTGCTGACCATCACGGATGAGGAGTGGCAACTGCTGGAGCGGCGCTGGCTCAATGTTTCGGTAAATGTCGAATCCGATTACAGCCAGTTCTACAAGTGGCTGGCGCTGGGCGGAGTGGCCTTGTTGACCTGCGGTCTGCTGGTGATGTTCTGGGCCCGCAGCCTGCGTCGCCAGATTGCGCAGCGGAAAATCGCAGAGAGCAAACTCAACGAACAGTTGCTGTTTGTACAGACCCTGCTCAACTCATTGCCGACCATGGTGGCATTGCGCGACAGCGAGCAGCGTATAACCCTCTGCAACCGGGCTTATCGCGATGCCTTTCTCGTTGATGTCAATGGCGAGGCGCTTGACGACCTGCAAAGCATCCCCGAGCCCCTGCGTGCGAGCGTGCTGGAAGAGGAGCGCAGGATATGGCAAAGCGGCCAGGAGCTGGAGGGGGCCGGCAATAGCTTGCGTGCCGATGGCACCCCTTTTCATGTTATCTATGCCAAGCGCCCTTACCGGGACCCCGATGGCAACATGCGGGGTGTGCTGACAGTGCTGACCGATGTCAGCCGTATCAAGGAAGCCGAGGAGCGTGCTCGTCAGGCTGAAACTCGCCTGACCCAGATCACCGACAGCATGCCCGGCGTAGTCTACCAGTATCTGTGGCTGGGGCCGGGCAAGGGACGCTTTCTTTATGCCTCTCAGGGGGCCAACGAGATCCTGGGGGTATCTCATCAGGATTTATTTAACGCTGAATCGGGTGGTGAGGTATTTGGCTTTACCGAACAGGCCCTGCAGGAGTTTGTCAGCAAGGTGGCCAACCATGCCGAGACCCTGGCCCCCCTCGATCTGGAGGTCAAGGTGGAGCGCCCTGACGGGGATCGCTATCTGCAGGTACGCGGCAATTTTGTCCGTCAGGAGCAGCAGGCGCTGATCCTCAACGGGGTGATTCAGGACATCACGGCCCTCAAGCAGCAGGAGCATGAGCTGCGCGAGGCACGTGCTTATGCCGAGCAGGCGATGCAGGCGCGCAGCCGCTTTCTGGCCACCATGAGCCACGAGTTACGCACCCCCATCTCCGGCATGCACGGCATGCTCGAGTTGTTGCAAATGAGCGAGCTCAACGACGATCAACGTTACATGGTGCGTAATGTGGTCACCTCGACCAACAACCTGCTCTATCTGGTCAACGACATACTCGATTTCTCCAAGATCGAGGCGGGTCAGTTGCAACTGCATTGTCAGGTCAGCCGGTTGCAGACGGTGATCTGCGATGCGATCCGTGGCCACGCTACCCTGGCCCATAGCAAGGGGCTCAACGTGACGCTGGAGTGGGGCCAGCATGTACCTGATTGGGCCGATATCGACGGGGTACGGGTCGGTCAGGTGATCTCCAATCTGCTCAACAATGCGGTAAAGTTCACCGAACAGGGGGAGGTCTCCATCCGGGTCAGCTACCTGCGCGATCAGCTTGCTATCAGTATCCGCGATACCGGTATCGGGATTGCCGAGGAGAAACAGGCATTGTTGTTCACTCCGTTTGAGCAGGTGGAGTCCGACATCAATCGCCGCTTTGGTGGTACCGGGCTGGGGCTGGCAATCTGTGATCAGCTGGTGCGCAAAATGGGGGGCGAACTCACCCTGACCAGCAAGGCGGGAGAGGGATCCCGTTTCCGCTTTACCGTGCCGCTGACCAACCCTCAATGGGATGCGCCCCCGCTGGCTGGCACCGAATGGTGGTTTTTCAGCGCCGATGCCAGCCTCGAGGCGGCCATGCGGCGGTTGGGCGCCAAGCTAAGGCATCTGGATGCCAGCCAGCTCAACCGCTCACTGGAAGGGTTGCTGCTGGCTGATCAGCTGTGGTTGGAGCAGGCCCTCGGCGGTGAGTGGCAGGGATGGTTGCAGCATGTCTCATTGAGAGGGATCATAGCGTCACCGAACGAGGCTCTTCGCGGCCGGATCGGCGGTCAGTTGTGGTGGCGATTGGGGCTCTCTCCTCTCTACCCGGACCTGCTGCTGGAGAGTTGTCTCGAACTGCTGCAGGAACGGGTCGCCCCGGTTTTGCCTGCGCTGGCCGACAAGCTGGGAGGACGGGTGCTGGTGGCTGATGATCATCCGGTCAATCGCGCCCTGCTGGCACGACAACTGGCTATCCTCGGAATTGAATCCCAGGTAGTGGAAGATGGCGAAAAGGCGTTGCGGGCCTGGCAGGGGCAGCCATTCTCCCTGTTGCTGACCGATTGCCACATGCCGGTGATGGATGGCTATGCCCTGACCAAGGCGCTGCGGGCTGCGGGCGTGACGGCGCCCATTATCGGGGTGACGGCGGATACCTCGGAAGAGGCTCATGCCCGTATGGTGGAAGCGGGAATGAGTGACATGCTGTTCAAGCCCTACCCGCTGGATACCCTGCGCCAGCTGCTGGCACACTGGCTCGCTGAGTCGGTACCGGCGGGCGATACAGCGGTGATGGCGGTCGATGATGTGCTGGCCGTTCAGGCTGAACGCTGGTTGACCCTGTTTGGCGATGAGCCGACGGCGCGGGCGATGGCGGCGGAATATCTCGACTCCAATCGTCAGGATGGGGCTCATATGATGGCTGCGCTGGCTTGCCATGATTTCAGCGTACTGGTAGAAACTGCCCACCGGATCAAGGGGGCAGCCCGCATGGTCGGGCTGCAGGAGCTGGCCACACAGGCTGCCAGGCTGGAGTCGGCTGCCAGATTGAAGCAGCTTGAGGAACTGGATGAGCTGACCAGCAAGGTGCAGCTATTGATGACGGCGATCGCCCACGACATTGGATTATGGCTCGATGAAAAAAGCACAACATGAGTTGGTCATTATGGTCGTGGAAGACCATGGATTTCAGCGCAAGGCGCTGCTGCACCAGGTCCGCAGCCTGGGTTACCAGAATCTGCTGGAGGCGGCCGATGGTGCCGAGGCGCTGGTACTGAGCCAGCAACACGCCGTCGATATCCTGTTTTGCGACCTGCGGATGCCGGGCATGGATGGCATGGCACTGCTGCGCCGCCTGTCACTGGGCGGTTTTCGCGGGGGGATTATCCTCTCCAGCGCCCTTGAAGACGATGTGGTGGAGGCCGTGTTGCGGATGAGTGCCGCCTATGGCTTGCAGGTGCTCGGCCGCATAGAGAAACCCTCTACCCAGCAGCAGCTCAAGCTGCTGATCGATGCTTGGTCACCCCGGGAGGAGCCTGCCAGGGAGGAGGAGGGGCACAGGATCGGCCTGGATGAGTTGTGCCGTGCACTCGAGCAGGATCAGTTGCTGCCCTGGTATCAGCCCAAGGTGAGCTTTGCCTCCGGCGAGTGGGTCGGGATGGAGGCGCTGGCCCGCTGGCAGCACCCGGAGTACGGCCTGATCTCTCCGGGGCGTTTTATTCCACTGGCGGAGCGCAACGGACTGATCGATCAGTTGACTGAAGTGATCATCGGCAAATCCCTTAGTGATGGTCACTTGTGGGAAGAGACCGGACTCTCGCTCAATCTGTCGATGAACCTCTCCACTACCTCGCTGATCGAGGGCGATCTGTGCAATTCCCTGATCAATCAGTGTCAACGCTGGAGCATCAACCCCGAGCTTATCACCCTGGAGGTGACCGAGAGCGCCTTTGTACAGGATCTGGGCAAGTCGCTGGAGGTGCTGACCCGGCTGCGGATGCACGGCTTTGGCCTCGCCATTGATGACTTCGGTACCGGCTACTCCTCCATGCAGCAACTGGCGCTGCTGCCCTTTACCGAACTGAAGCTGGATCGCTCCTTTGTCGACCGCTGTTTTGAAGACCCATCCCGTCTGGCCATTATCGAGTCCAGTATCGAGCTGGCGCGCAAGTTGGGCCTCAAGTCGGTGGCTGAAGGGGTAGAGGATGAGCAGACCTGGCGGTTGCTGGCAAAGTTGGGCTGCGATGTTTGTCAGGGGTTCTTCTCTGCCAGACCGATGCCACGCAGCGAGTTGCAAGAGTGGCACCGGGCTTGGCAAGATAGATTGCCTACACTGATATCTATCTGATTCTGTTGGCTGGATCCCTCCGTTTGAACAAGGATGTTCATGAAAATCTCAAGCAAGTTGCTGCTCAGCTTCGGTTTTATCAACCTGCTGATCCTGCTCTCCTCCGCGCTGGTCTATTACCGGCTGACCCAGATCAATCAGGCCCAACACACCCTGTTGGAGCAGGCGCTGCCCGCTCTGCAGCGGGATGAGGCGAGCCAGAAGGCTCTGGTTGCCACCGTTTCTGCCCTGCGTGGCTATCTGATCCTCGGCAAGGATCCGGCTCAGGCTTCCCGCCTCAAGCAGGAGTGGGAGTCGGCCTGGCAGGCCATTGCCCATCAGGCCTTCAGCCCGGCGCTCGCCAAGTCTCTCGAGACCTTCAAAAGCCATCAGGAGAAGGTGTGGACCATAGCCCAGAGTGAAGAGAATCTGCCCGCTCACACCCTGATGCTGCAGGAGGCGGGGCCGCTGGCGGAGGCTGCGCTCGATCAGCTGCAATCCTTTGCCAATGAGGAGGTGGCGACCTCGCAGGATCAGCTCGCGGGCGATCGCCGCATGCTGCTCAAGCAGGTGGGAGATGCCTACAACAGCCTCGCCAATTCCCTCTCTGCCCTGAGGGATTTTCTCATCTCAGGCGATCCCGAATACCGCAGCAAGTATCAGGATTACTACCAGTTTCACCAGCAGCGGGTGGCTGAGGTGAAGCAGCAAGCCGCGCTCTTTACCGATACCCAGCAGAGCCTCTGGCAGCTGTTTGAAGAGATGGCGACCCCCTTCTCCGAGCTGGTGGGGCAGGTGATCGAGAAGCGCCAGGCGCCGGATTGGGATCAGGCCAACTACCTGATGGCCACCGACATCGAGCCGATGCAGTCCAGCCTCAGCGAGCAGTTGGTCCAGCAGGTGAATAAAACCCGCGCCGAGGTGGATCAGATTTCGGCGCAGATGACCGGAGCCGGAAGGGCCATCAACCAGACACTAATGTTGGCCACCGGCAGTGCCATCGTGCTTGGCATGCTGGTCGCCTGGCTCTTTAGCCGTCGTCTGACCCGTGACATTGCCAGTCTGGTGATCCGGGCGGGGCTGGTTGCGGATGGTCGGTTGGCTGCCGAGCCCTTGCCGATAACGGGTCAGGATGAGCTGGGTGGATTGACCGGCTCCATCAACCGGATGTCTGCCCAGTTACGTGATCTGGTCGGCGAGTTGCAGGGCGCAGTGGGACAGGTCGAAGAGGCCTGTCTTGATGTGGGCAACACCACCAGAGCCATAGTGGCGGATCTGACGGAGCAGGATCAGCGGGTCGATGCGGTGGCGGCAGCTATCGATCAGATGTCAGTGAGTGCCCGTGATGTGGCTGGCAACATTGCCGGTGTGGCGGATAGTGCCCAGCAGGTGCAGCAGCAGACCCGTCAGGGAGAGGCTGCGCTGGCGCGAATGAGCGATACCATGCAGCAGATTGCCGCCATGATTGGGCAGGCCAACGAGGCCATGGGGCTGCTGGAGCATCAGAGTGAACAGGTGGGGCAGATCACCGAGGTGATCGCCACCATTGCGGAGCAGACCAATCTGCTGGCACTCAATGCGGCGATAGAAGCGGCACGGGCAGGCGAGCAGGGGCGCGGTTTTGCGGTGGTGGCCGACGAGGTGCGCCAGCTGGCGACCCGCACCCATCAATCAACCGCCGAGATCAGCCAGACTATTGCAGCCATCTCCCGGCAGACTCGCCAGACGGTGAGTACCGTCAGCAGCGGCACCCGGCTGGTGGAGCAGGGGCGGGATGCCGTTGGATTGGTGACCGATACCCTGAGTGCCATGAACGAGCTGGTGCACTCGCTGTCGGGCCAGCTGCAGGCCATTTCGGTGGCAACCGAGCAGCAGTCGCGGGTGGCCGCGGAGGTAGCCGGAACGGTCGATGACATTGCTGCGCTCAGTCGGCAATCCTGTCTGCGCAGTCAGCAGGGGGAGGAGATCGTAGCCAGACTGGCTGGCGATACCGGCAAGCTGAAGGCGGTCATCGCCCGCTTTGATCTTGACGCGTGAGATGGCGGGATCATCCCGCCATTGCGATTTATCGTGCCGTCTGGCCCGTGGGTTTAGTCCAGACGTCTGAAGGTGTGGTTGTCGAAGCTGCTGGTGGTCTCCCGGTTGAGCAGGCTGACCAGCAAAATCGCACGTTTCTCTCCATCCGGCTCCATATAGATGGCTTCGAAGCCGGCAAGCGGCCCCTCTTCAATCAGCACCTTGTCGCCCGAGCAGGGCAGGCTGGCGTAGCTGGCTCTCGCCTCGTCGCTGTCATCGCGGCTCATCAGCTGATAGACCAGCTTGCTGCTGATGGGGGTCCATTCACTGCCAAAGTGGATGATTCTGCTGATGCCGCGGGTCGATTTCAGGGTGACCGGTGTCACCTCTTCCAAATCGACAAAGATAAACAGGTAGTTGGGGAACATGGGTTCCCGTACCGGAACTCGCTTGCCCCGGCGCAGCTTCTCGATCTCCACCATGGGGTAATAGGATTCGATACCCTGGGCATCGAGGTGGGCGCGGGCGCGGGCCTCTTCTTTTGGCTTGCAGTAGGCCAGATACCATTTTTTCATGTTATGAGTATGTTCGTGTTGCCGTGCTCGCGGATATGATAGCGGCGCCAATAAAAAAGGCCACGCATTGCGTGGCCTTTTTTGCCGAGTGAGCAATTACCAACCTTTTACCAGGCCGCCTTTGAACAGCTCCAACCCTTTCTTGTAGACGTCATCGGTCTGGAAAGACTGTACGAACTGTTTGACCTTCTCGTCATCCTTGTTGTTGTCACGGGCGACGATCAGGTTGACGTAGGGGGACTCTTTGTCCTCAACAAACAGACCGTTCTCGGTCGGGGTCAGACCAATCTGACCGGCGAAGGTGTTGTTGATGATGGCCAAGTCCACGTCTTCCAGCGAGCGCGGCAGCTGGGCTGCTTCCAGCTCGACAATCTTGAAGTTGCGCGGGTTGCTGGCGATATCCAGTACGGTGGCTTCCAGACCGGCACCATCCTTCAGGGTGATCAGACCCTGTTTGGCCAGCAGGATCAGGGAGCGGCCCAGGTTGGTCGGATCGTTCGGTACCGCGATCTGGGCGCCATCTTGCAGCTCGCTCAGCGCCTTGATCTTCTTCGAGTAACCGGCAATCGGATAGACGAAGGTGTTGCCAACCGGCACCAGCTTGAAGCCGCGATCACGCACCTGCGCATCCAGATAGGGTTTGTGCTGGAAGGCGTTGACGTCGATGCTGCCATCGTTCAGCGCCACGTTCGGGGTTACGTAGTCGGAGAAGTTGACCACCTCGACGGTCAGACCGTATTTCTCTTTGGCGACCTTGGCAGCCACTTCAACCAGTTCGGTCTCGGGGCCGGCAATAGCGCCCACTTTCAGAACCTTGCTCTCTTCTTTTTGACCGCAACCGGCCAGTACCAGACCAGCCAGCAGAGCTGCCGCAACGGATTTGATGCCAAATTTCATAAAACCTCCTGTCAGAAATCGACGATTAACGATGATCACATTTGTTGACCAGGCGCTCACCCGCGCTCTGGATAAGTTGAACCAGTACTACCAGGATAACCACGGTCACCAGCATGACGGTCGGGTCAAAGCGCTGATAACCATAACGAATACCCACATCCCCCAGACCACCGCCACCGATAGCCCCGGCCATGGCCGAGTAGTTCACCAGAGTGACGAGGGTAATGGTGACGCTGTTGAGGATGCCGGGCAGAGCCTCGGGCAGCAGCACCTTGGTGATGATTTGCAGCGGTTTGGCGCCCATCGCCTTGGCCGCTTCCAGCAGGCCGTCCGGCACTTCCATCAGGGCCCCTTCCACCAGACGAGCGATGAAAGGGATGCAACCGACAGTCAGCGGCACTATGGCAGCGATGGTGCCGATACTGGTGCCGACAATCAGCCGGGTCAGCGGAATGATGGCGACCAGCAGGATGATAAAGGGCACCGAGCGACCCACGTTGACCACCATGCCCAGAGTACGGTTGAGCAAGGGGTTGGCCAGGATCTGGCCCGCCTTGGTCACATGCAGCGCTACGCCGAGTGGCAGGCCCAGCAGGCAGCCGAACAGGGCGGAGGCAAACACCATGATCAGGGTGTCGCCCAGGGCCGTGATGAGCAGATTAATCATGGCTTCGGACATAGCCCATTACCTCCAGCTGAATGTGGTTGTCGATAAGGAACTGCTGGGTCGCCTCGCACTGGGCTTCATCCCCGAACAGCTCGGCCAGCAGGAAACCGAATTTGACGCCACCGGCGTACTCGATGTCCGCGCTCAGAATGCTGATGTCGATATTGAAACGGCGGCTCGCCTCGGAGATCAGCGGCGTATCGACCGTGCTGCCGGTAAAGCCAAGCTTCACCAGCGGGTAGCTGCCTGGCACCCGCTCGCTGCTCATCCGATCCTGATACTCCTGCGGTACCTCCAGATGGATGGTGGAGTGGATGAAGTCACGAGCCAGCTGGGTCTTGGCGTTGCTGAAGAACCAGGCCACTTCGCCCTGCTCGATCAGGCGACCATCGCTGATGATGGCCACTTCGTCACAAATCCCTTTCACCACGTCCATCTCGTGGGTAATGAGCAGGATGGTGAGCCCCAGCTTGACGTTGATCTCCTTGAGCAGGGTCAGGATCGAGCGGGTGGTCTGCGGGTCGAGAGCCGAGGTGGCCTCGTCACACAGCAGTACCTTGGGGGCCGGTGCCAGTGCGCGGGCAATGGCGACGCGCTGTTTCTGACCGCCGGAAAGCTCGGACGGATAGGCCTGGGCACGGGCTTCCAGCCCGACCAGTGCCAGCAACTCGGCAACCCGTTGCTGGATCTTCTCTTTGCTCCAGCCTGCCAGCTCCAGCGGAAAGGCGATGTTGGCGGAGACGGTGCGGGAGGCAAGCAGGTTGAAGTGCTGGAAAATCATCCCGATCTGGCGGCGAGCCTGGGTCAGATCCCGTTCGCTCAGGGCGACCAGATCCTGGCCATCAACGATGACTTGACCCTCTGTCGGGCGCTCCAGCAGGTTGACACAACGAATGAGGGTACTCTTGCCGGCACCGGAGGCACCGATCACCCCGAAAATTTTGCCTTGGGGTACATGCAGACTCACATCACGCAGGGCGTGCACGGCATCACTGCCTGTACCGTAGACTTTGTTGAGACCGATCAACTTAATCATGGATTCTTCCGTGCTAACAGCCTTAAAGCACAGGGCGCTACAGGCGGGAAAATTGGGCAGAGGTTCCACTGGGTTACTCTGTCATCATGGAGGATGATGCTAAGATGTCTGGATGGCCATGTCAACGCATGTTTTTACGTCTAGACGTCTAAAAAAGTGATAAGGATTTCTGTCAGGCGGATAACGATCAGAATGGTATTGTTGCTCATCCAGATCCTGTTTCGTCCCTGCGGCAGATAACCGAATTAAAGATGGTTTATGCCGGGTAAGGCTGGTTTTATTAGTGTGTTAGCTCGTTTCTGTTCACATCTGCTGTCTAGCTTAATGCTCCTCCATCGTTACACAAATTGCTGCACAAATCGTTCCCTATTCGTGACCGGATCACCTGATCGCCACTTTGTCGGTGTCAACCTTGATGCAGCGCAAGAGGGGCTCGGATAGGGATTGGGTCGGTGGCGCCGGTTTTTTATACTGATGTTGTCGACAAGCATGGAGGGCAGTGCGATGAGATTCCAACAGATCAAAGAGTTGCTGCACTATCTTGAGCAGGTTCATCACCAGCTCGGACTCTGTTACGGGCGTTTGACCAGTCAGGTGGACAGCGAACGCAGCCGGATGTTGCTGGTCTATCTGCAAGGGCGTGAGGATGCGGCTAGTGCCCATCTGCACGAATATGCCGCTCAACTGGGAGAGGCGGTCAGGGAAACCTGGCTGGAGCAGGGTTTTAGCGAGGATATGCTGCCTGCCATTACCGGTTGCGAGCTGCCAGCCTCGGCTCAAACCGGGGAGATCCTTGCGCTGGTTTGTCGCTGGGAGGAGCAGCTGGTCGGTGAGTTGGGTCATCTGGCTCGGGAGTGTCCGACGCCTGCTACTGCAACCATGCTCGACAATCTGGCTGCGTTGGAACAGACGCGCCTGCACCGTCTGGTGCATGGGGTGCATCGGCTTGATGATATGTAGGAAACCGGAAGGATTGGTACGCAGATAAAAAGAAGGGCTCGGCAGCCATGCCGGGCCCTTCTTTTATAGGAGGGTTATAAGGGACTGTGTTGCTGGGCAATCAGCTCTGATGCCGTTCGGCTGCGTAGAGAGCGGCTCCGATAATACCTGCCTGATTGAGGCTGGCCGCCGGAATCAGCGGTGCCCGGGTCTCGATGCGATCGACAAATTTATCCAGCTTGGCGGCGCTGCCTCCCCCCAGAATGAAGAGGTCGGGGGAGAAGAGAAACTCGAGGCGGGCCAGATACTTGTTGAAGCGCTTGCCCCAGCGGTTCCAGGAGAGATCTTCCCGTTTGCGCACCGCATCGGAGCAGTAGTGCTCGGCGACCATTCCTTCCAGCATCAGGTGACCCAGCTCGGTGTTGGGCAGCAGATGGCCGTTGACGAAGATGGCGGTGCCGATACCGGTGCCGACCGTGATGAGGATGATGACCCCCTTGCGATCTTTACCTGCGCCAAAGCGCATCTCGGCCAGACCCGCTGCATCGGCATCGTTCAGCACATAGCAGGGTTTGCCGGTGACATCGGCAAACAGATGTTCGGCATCGGTCTCAATCCAGCTCTTGTCGATGTTGGCGGCACTCTTGGCAACCCCGTTGTGGATGGTGGCTGGAAAACCGCAGCCCACCGGCCCTTTCCAGTCGAAGTGTTCGACCAGTGCCTTGAGGGTATGGGCGATGGCGGCCGGGGTGGCCGGTTGCGGTGTGGCAATGCGATGACGCTCGCCGATCAGTTCGCCTGTTTCGGTGTCGACCAGGCAACCCTTGATCCCCGAGCCTCCAATATCCACTCCCAACATTTGCATCTGTAATGTCCTTTTAGTGTGCCGACCATGTTGTCTTGATCGCAGGGTTGATCACGACGGGTCGGCAGAGCATGAAAAAAGTGCTGCAATCCGGCAAGGGGCAGATCACTTATGCGTGATCCGGCAAACCTTTTTCGATGCAGCGGATCAGCAAACGGGTTTTCTTGTTCTCCTCATCCTGACGCAGTGCCAGAGTGGCCAGCGCCCATTCGATATGTTCGGCCACCATAGGCTCGGCGGTGGTCAGTCCCAGTTGCAGGGCGGCGATTACCTCGGGGGTCGCCGGGCCGTTGCCAAGGGCTACCGCCAGATTGCGGCGCCAGCGTTGATAGCCGATGCGGCGGATCGGGCTCCCCTCGGTCTGTTTGAGGAACTCGGCCTCGCTCCAGCACCACAGGTCCAGCAGGGGCGGGCGATGCAGGCTGGGGCGGGGGCTGAAATCGGGTTCCGGGCTGGCATCGGCATAGCGATTCCAGGGGCAGATAAGCTGGCAGTCGTCACAGCCATAGATGCGGTTGCCCATCAAGGGCCTGAACTCTTCCGGAATAGGGCCATCGTTCTCGATGGTGAGATAGGAGATGCAGCGGCGGCCATCTACCACATAGGGGGCGACAATGGCGCCGGTCGGGCAGATGTTGATGCAGGCGACGCACTTGCCACACAGCTCCTTCTCCACTGGCTGGTCGAGCGGCAGCGGCAGGTTGATCAACAGCTCACCGAGAAAGAAGAAGGAGCCAGCCGATTCGTTGAGCAGCAGTGAGTGTTTGCCAACCCAGCCGAGACCCGCCTTGGCCGCCAGTGGCCGCTCGAGGATGGGGGCGGAGTCGACGAAGGGGCGCCACTCACCCAAGGTCTCTTCAGTGCCTTGAAACAGCTCGGCGCAGCGCGCTTCGATGCGATCACCCAGCTGTTTGAGCCGGTTGCGCAGCACCTTGTGGTAGTCGCGACCGAGAGTATAGCGGCTGATATAGCCGAGAGTCGGATCGCGCAGGGTAGCGGCGAAGCCCGCCTCGAACGGTAGGTAGTTCATCCGCACCGACAACACCCGCATCGTGCCCGGCAACAGCTCGTGGGGGCGCGCGCGCATCATGCCGTGGCGCGCCATGTAATCCATGCTGCCGTGATAGCCCGCATCCAGCCAGGCCTGCAATCTCGGCTCTTCGATACGCAGATCGGTGTCGGTGATGCCCGCCTGGTCAAAACCTAGCTCCCGTGCCCAGAGCTTGATATCGTGGGCCAGCTGGTGGAAGTCAGGTGCGCTCATGCGGCTTGGCCTGGCCGGTGTTTGCTGGCGTGGGTCGATTGATAAGAGGCGGGAGCCGTCATGGTAGAGATCATCAGGGGCGCGTTGGGCACAAAAGAGGGGAGCAGTTTACCACAGGGGTTGTGGCAGACTGAACAGATCCGCGCACTGGAGCGCAACTGGGCCGCGCGTGAGGGGCAACCTCTCTATGCCCTGATGGAGCGAGCCGGTGCCGCGCTGCGCACCTATGCCACCCTGCATTGGCCCGACAGTCGCTGCTGGTGGATTTTCGTCGGCCCCGGTAATAACGGCGGTGATGGCTATGTGCTGGCCCGCCTTGCCCGCCAGATTGGCATCGAGGTGGTGGTGATTGCCGCCAGAGCACCCGACCAGCTGAAGGGGGATGCCAGACGGGCCGCCGATGAGTGGCTGGCGGCCGGTGGCCGGGTCTGGCTGGCCGAGCAGTTTGATAAGGACCAGCACACCACCCCGGATCTGGTGGTCGATGCCCTGCTTGGCACCGGCGTCAACACGTCCCTCTCGCCACTACTGACAAAGATCGTCGCAACAATCAATGGCTTGGCTGTGCCCGTGCTGGCGGTGGATCTCCCCTCCGGCCTCAACGGCGATACCGGCCGTGCCATGGGGGCCGTGGTGCAGGCCACTCGCACCCTCACCTTTATCGGTATCAAGCAGGGAATGCTCACCGGCGACGGGGTGGATTGTGTCGGCCAGCTCGACTGTGATCCCCTAGGCGTGACGCCTGATGAAGCTATGCTGCCCGCCGCCTGGCGTATCGATTATCCGCAGCTCAGCACGCTGCTGACCCCGCGCCCGCGCGCTTCCCACAAGGGCTCTTATGGCAAGGTGCTGCTGGTGGGGGGCAATCGCGGCATGCAGGGGGCCATCGTGCTGGCGGCTCGCGCCTGCCTGCGGGCGGGGGCCGGGCTGGTGCGGGTGTGTCAGCATCCGGAACATTCGCCGGTCAGCCTCTATCAACCCGAACTGATGAGTCTCACCAGCGCTGATTACGAGGGGTGGGCGTCGGTGCGGGTCATTGGCCCCGGGCTCGGTCAGGATGAGTGGGGAAGAGTACAAATCACCCGTTATCTCACCGAACGGCTGCCACTGGTTTTGGACGCCGATGGATTGAATTGGCTGGCGCAATCTCCCCGCCATCAGGATAATTGGGTGCTCACGCCCCATCCCGGCGAAGCAGCGCGCCTGCTGGGATGCTCCATTGCCGACATTGAAACCGACCGGTTTGCCGCCGTGCAGGCACTGCAGCGGCGTTATGGCGGTGTGGTTTTGTTAAAAGGGGCGGGAACACTTATTTATGACGGCGAGCGGGTCGCTCTCTGTTGTGAAGGCAATCCCGGCATGGCAAGTGGCGGCATGGGCGATCTGTTATCTGGTATAATCGCCGCCCTTTTGGCCCAGGGCTGGTCTGCCACCATGGCAAGCTGGCTGGGCGCCGTGATCCACGGCGAGGCTGCAGATCAGGCCGCCGCTGACGGCGAGCGGGGCATGCTGGCGTCAGACTTGCTGCCGCTGATCCGCAAACTGGTTAATCCCGACACCATTACAAGTTAAAAAGAAGAACATGGCAAAACAGTTGATGATGACACTGCCGGACGAGGCAGCAACCGTGGCACTTGGTGGCCGTCTGGCACAGGCCTGCCAGCAGGCGACTACAGTGTTTTTGCATGGCACGCTTGGCGCCGGTAAAACCACCCTTACCCGCGGCTGGGTGCAGGGCCTTGGCCATCAGGGCAAGGTAAAAAGCCCGACTTACACCCTGGTCGAGCCCTACGAACTCGATGGCTGGCAGGTCTACCATTTCGATCTCTATCGCCTGGCTGATCCGGAAGAGCTGGAATTCATGGGCATTCGGGACTATTTTGCCGCCAATACTCTCTGTCTGGTGGAGTGGTCCGAGAAGGGCGAGGGCTGGTTACCGGCCCCAGACCTGGAAATTACCCTCACCTATGTAGGCGAGCAGCGCGAGGTTCTGATAGAGGCTCGCACTGCTATTGGCGAAGCCATTCTGGAACGGTTGTCATCTACGTGCGCTTGATCCTTGTTATTGCTCTCTCCTTGATGGCATTACCCTCCTGGGCGAATCAGCTCAAGAGTGTGCGAATCTGGCCATCACCGGATAATACCCGGGTGGTGCTCGATATGAGCAGTGCCCCCAACTACAACTACTTCACCCTGGCTGGCCCCGATAGATTGGTGATCGATCTGAAAGGGGCGAGCAACGCTGCCAATCTGGCCCAGGTCGAGAACAACAGCGAGCTGGTGCGCAAGATACGTGAGAGCACTCCGCTGGAGAAGGGTGGCCTGCGGCTGGTACTGGATCTCAGCTCAGCCATCAAGCCGGTGGTCTTTCCGCTGGCACCAGCCGGGCCTTATGGTCACCGTCTGGTGATCGATCTACCTTATGAAGAGAAGCGGTCGGCTGCTGCGGTACAAGCCACACCAGTGGGTGGCAAGGGCAAGGGGGTGGTGATTGCCATCGACCCAGGCCACGGTGGGGAAGACCCGGGCTCCATCGGTCCACGTCGTACCTATGAGAAGCGAGTGACGCTGGCGGTCTCCCAGAAGCTGGCCGCGCTGATCGACCGCGAGCCGGGGATGCGCGCCGTGCTGACCCGTCGTGGCGACTATTTCGTCGACCTCAACAAGCGTTCCGAGATTGCCCGCAAGGCCAAGGCGGATCTGCTGGTGTCGGTCCATGCGGACAGCTTCCATAACTCCACTCCGCGTGGCGCCTCTGTCTGGGTCCTCTCGACCAACCGTGCCAACCGCGAGATGGGAAGCTGGCTGGAGAAGCAGGAGAAGCAGGGTGAGCTGCTGGGCGGGGTTGGCAAGGTATTGGCGGAATCCGATCCCAACCCCTATCTGGCGCAGACCTTCCTCGACCTCTCAATGGACAAGTCCCGTGCCGAAGGCTACGACGTCAGCCGTCAGATCCTGCGCTCGTTGGGCAAGGTTGCCCGACTGCACAAGAAGGCGCCGGAGCATGCCAGTCTGGCTGTGCTGAAGGCGCCGGATATTCCCTCGGTGCTGGTCGAAACCGGCTTTATCTCCAACCATGCGGAAGAGAAGCTGCTGGCCACCTCAAGCTATCAGGATCAGCTGGCCCGCGCCATTTTCGAGGGGATCCGCAACTATTACCGCGCCCACCCGACCAAGGGGGCCATGCTGACCGGCAAGGGACAGGCGAGCAGGCCTGCTGCGACCACTCGCTCTGCACCGGTAGCTTCGCAGCCGGTGAGCCAGCCCAAGCCGGTGCAGTCGCAGCCGGTGGTGACCAACAAGATGCCGGCTACAGTGCGTGACGGCGCTACTGCGACCGGTTCAGGTGCCGGTGTGATCAAGCCCTATTCTGAGGCTGCGCAAGATTCTGGTGCGCCGGTTAGCAATGTGGGCGACTATGACAAATCTCGGATGCTCCGCCATGTGGTCAAACGTGGCGAGAGTCTCTCTCGCCTTGCCGAGAAGCATGGAGTGAGTCAATCCACTTTGGTAGAGATCAACCAGCTGCGCAGCCGGGATATTCAGATTGGTCAGACCATCTATATTCCCCAGCAGGGGCAGAGCCGCGCTGCCGCCCCCGTTCGCAGTGATGACAAGTCGCAGATGATCCGCCATGTGGTCAAGCGGGGGGAGAGTCTCTCCCGCCTTGCCGAGAAGCATGGGGTGAGTCAGGCGCGACTGGTAGAGATCAACAAGCTCAAATCGCGGAATATTCAGGTAGGGCAGGTACTCTACATTCCGCAAAACTGACGCGCGGGAGCGGGTGATACCGCTCTCGCTGTTAGCCAATACCATCAGCAAGATTGAAATTCAGGAGCAAGTGATGCCGATCCGTATATTACCCCCTATCCTGGCCAACCAGATTCCGGTTGGTGGAGAGGTGGTGGAACGGCTCTCTATCCGCAAGATTGAAATTCAGGAGTAAGTGATGCCGATCCGTATATTGCCCCCTATCTTGGCCAACCAGATTCCGGTTGGTGGAGAGGTGGTGGAACGGCTCTCTATCCGCAAGATTGAAATTCAGGAGTAAGTGATGCCGATCCGTATATTGCCCCCTATCTTGGCCAACCAGATTCCGGTTGGTGGAGAGGTGGTGGAACGGCTCCCTATCCGCAAGATTGAAATTCAGGAGTAAATGATGCCGATCCGTATTTTGCCACCCATTCTGGCCAACCAGATTGCAGCCGGAGAGGTGGTGGAGCGGCCCTCTTCTGTGGTGAAAGAGCTGGTGGAGAACAGCCTGGATGCGGGGGCCGACCGGGTCGAGATCGACATCGACAAGGGGGGCGCCAAGCTGATCCGCATCCGTGACAACGGCAGCGGTGTCGCCAAAGATGAGCTGGTACTTGCGCTGTCGCGTCATGCAACCTCCAAGGTGGCCACGCTGGATGATCTGGAAGGGATCAACAGCCTCGGTTTTCGTGGCGAGGCGCTCGCCTCCATCAGCTCTGTCTCCCGTCTCACCTTCACCTCCCGCACCGCCGAGCAGTCCGAAGCCTGGCAAGCCCAGGCGGAAGGGCGCGAGATGAGCGTCACCATCAAGCCTGCGGCCCATCCGGTGGGCACCACGGTGGAGGTGGTGGATCTCTTCTTTAATACACCCGCGCGGCGCAAATTCATGCGCAGCGAAAAGACCGAGTTTGCCCATATTGACGAGCTGGTGCGCCGCATCGCGCTCTCCCGCTTCGATGCCACCCTGATCCTGCGCCACAATGGCAAGGTGGTGCGCCAGTACAAGGCCGCCAATACCGTGCCGGAGCAGGAGCGACGTCTCGCCGCCGTTTGCGGCACCCCCTTCATGCACCATGCGCTGGCGGTAGAGAGCGAGCATAGCGACGTGCGTCTGTGGGGCTGGCTGGCAACCCCGGAGGGGGCAAGACCGCAGAACGACCTGCAATACACCTACGTCAACGGTCGGATGATGCGTGACAAGCTCATCAATCATGCCATTCGTCAGGCCTATGACGAGCTGCTGCCCGCTGACCGTTTTGCAGCCTATGTGCTCTATATCGAGCTGGATCCCCGTCAGGTGGATGTCAACGTCCACCCGGCCAAGCATGAGGTACGGTTTCATCAGGCGCGGTTGATCCACGACTTTATTTTTCAGGCGCTGTTTACTGCGCTGCGTCGCGAAGGGGTCAGCGCCGCTCATCAGGACACTCCGCTGGCCGAAACCCTGGTCGAGCTGCCGGTCAGCCCGCAGAGCGAATATCCCGGTCAGGCTCCGCGTACCGAGTGGTACGGTGCCGAGCACAGCTACCGGGCACCTGCACAGGTGCGGGAAGGGAACGGTGGTGGTGCAGGCCGAGCCAGCAACTATCAACCGCCCGAGCCCCCAAGCCGGGAGGCGATGCGCGGCATGGGCGCTCTGCTCACTACGCTTCCTATCGCAGCTGAGGCTGCTCCTGCGCAGCCCACTGATCCAGTGCCGTCACCCAAACAGGGGGGATGTCGTGCCCTGACACTGGTGGAGCAGGCCTACCTGTTGATCGAGCGTGATAATCAGCTGGCGCTGCTCTCGCTGGTACGCGCCGAGCGGGTACTGCTGCGCCACTGGCTGCTGGAGACCTGGGGCCAGGGACTGGCTGCCCAGCCGCTGTTGCTGCCGGTCTCCTTCAAATTGCCGAAGAATTTGATCGCGCTGGTGACCGAGCAGGAACGTTTGCTGAAACGGATGGGGCTGGAGTTGAAAAGCGGGGGGCGCGACACCATGATCCTGACTCGGGTGCCGGCTCTGCTGCGCCAGACCGATCTGGTGCGTCTGTTACCCGAATTGCTGCAAATTATCGAAGGCGGATCTGACAGTGATGCTGGTCAGCAGGCTGAAGTATTATGCCAATGGCTGGTGGAGCAGGGGATAAGCCGCGAGAAGATATACGATTTTTCAACTGCCAGTCGTCTGCTGACGGAACTTGTAGCCGCTCACGCTGACCAACTGACAGATATTCGCATGGTACGCCCGCTTTCATTGGCGACCGTGCTGGAGGAGTTTGAACATGGCGAGTGACTTGCCGACCGCAATTTTTCTGATGGGGCCGACGGCCTCCGGCAAGACGGATCTCGCCATTGAACTGTGTCAGGCATTGCCTTGCGACATCATCAGCGTCGATTCTGCGCTGATCTATCGTGGCATGGATATAGGTACGGCCAAGCCGACTGCCGATGAGCTGGCACGGGCCCCGCACCGGCTGATCGACATTCTTGATCCCGCAGTGAGCTATTCTGCGGCCGATTTTTGCAAGGATGCCCTGCGGGAGATGAAAGAGATCGCCGATCGCGGCCGCATTCCGCTGCTGGTGGGCGGTACCATGCTCTATTTCAAGGCGTTGCTGGAGGGATTGTCTCCGCTGCCCTCCGCCGATCCCGCCATTCGAGCCGGGATTGAGGAAGAGGCTGCCCGCCTCGGTTGGCAGGCGCTGCACGATGAGCTGGTACGCATCGACCCGGTGGCCGGGGCGCGGATCCACCCCAATGATCCGCAGCGACTCTCCCGGGCGCTGGAGGTCTACCGCATCAGCGGCAAGACCCTTACCGAGCTGACGCAGGTGCAGGGGGAGGGCTTGCCCTATCGGGTGCTGCAGTTTGCCATCGCCCCGAGCGAGCGTGCCTTGCTGCATCAGCGTATCGAACAGCGCTTTGACAAGATGCTGCAAGGTGGCTTTGAACAGGAGGTTCGTGCGCTGATGGCGCGCGGCGATCTGACCCCGGATCTCCCCTCCATTCGCTGTGTGGGTTATCGCCAAATGTGGGACTACCTGTGCGGTGAAGTGGGGTATGATGAGATGCGTTATCGTGGCATTGTTGCCACACGCCAATTGGCAAAACGACAGATGACCTGGTTACGCGGCTGGCCCGACGTGACCTGGTTGGAATCTGGTGAGTCTGGCAATCTCGACCGCGTGCTTGCTCGCGCTGGTGCGGCTTGACACTCCCTGTATAATCAGGTTGTTATATTGATATTCGGTGTTTAAAAACAACAAACTATAAGGAAAAGAAAAATGGCTAAGGGGCAATCTCTCCAAGACCCGTTTTTGAATGCGCTGCGCCGTGAGCGGATTCCTGTTTCTATCTATTTGGTGAACGGCATCAAACTGCAAGGTCAGATCGAGTCTTTTGACCAGTTTGTTATCCTGCTGAAAAACACCGTGAGTCAGATGGTTTACAAGCACGCCATCTCGACTGTCGTACCGGCCCGTGCCGTTAATCATCACCAGCCCACTCCGGGTGGCGCGGCTGATGATCAGGGTGATGCCGAGGCGTGATATCCCTGGGCGAGTCGACTCGCCAACTCAGATTCATCATGATTCCTGTTAAGGAGCAAGCGCTTGTTTGACCGTTATGAAGCTGGCGAACAGGCCGTTCTGGTGCATGTCAACTTCAGTGATGAGGGTGAGCGGGAGGATCTGGAAGAGCTCAAGATGTTGGTGAGTTCTGCCGGTGTAAATGCGCTGGCGGTCATCACCACCAGTCGTAGTGCGCCCAGTGCCAAATTTTTTGTCGGCAGCGGCAAGGCTGAAGAGATCGCGTCCCAGGTCCAGATGCTGGATGCGGATGTGGTGATCTTCAACCATGCCCTGACTCCTGCCCAGGAACGAAATCTGGAACGTCTGTTCCAGTGCCGGGTGGTGGACAGAACCGGTCTGATCCTCGACATCTTCGCCCAGCGCGCCCGAACCCATGAAGGTAAACTGCAGGTCGAACTGGCCCAGTTACGCCACCTTTCCACTCGCCTGGTGCGAGGCTGGACCCACCTTGAGCGTCAAAAGGGCGGGATCGGTCTGCGTGGCCCGGGTGAAACCCAACTTGAAACTGACCGACGTCTGCTGCGGGAACGCATCAAGGCGATTTTGCGTCGGCTCGACAAGGTGGCCAAGCAGCGGGAGCAGGGACGCCGCGCCCGCAACCGCAACGAAGTGCCGACGGTGTCACTGGTTGGTTACACCAACGCCGGAAAGTCCACTTTGTTCAACCAACTTACAGCTGCCAGCGTGTATGCTGCCGACCAATTGTTCGCAACTCTGGATCCCACCCTGCGTAAACTGGTGATCCGGGATGTGGGTGATGTGATTTTGGCGGATACAGTTGGATTTATTCGACACTTGCCCCATGATCTGGTCGCGGCCTTCAAAGCGACCCTGCAGGAGACCCGCGAAGCGGATCTGCTGCTGCATGTGGTGGACTGTGCCGATGAGCAGATGCAGGAGAATATCGACTCCGTGCAGCAGGTGCTGGCCGAAATTGAAGCTGACGACAGGCCTCAGCTGATGATCTGCAACAAGATCGACAAGCTGGCGGATCGTCCTGCTGGTCTGGAGCGAGATGACGAGGGGCGCCCAGTGCGCGTCTGGCTGTCGGCTCAGACTGGTGAAGGTTGTGAGCATCTGTTTACGGCGCTGACTGAACTGCTGGCCGGCTCCATGGTGCACCACACCCTGCAGTTGCCACCCTCGGCAGCAAGATTGCGCAGTGCGCTTTATCAGTTGAAGGGCATTGAGCAGGAAGGCTTTAGCGAGGAGGGAGATTTCGTGCTGGAAGTCCGCTTGCAAGTGGCCGACTGGAACCGCCTCGTAAAGCAGGAAGGTGAGAGTTTACAACGCTTTATCAGGCATTGATTCGTCGATGAAGTGAACCCTTAGGGGCTTCTCAACGTATGATGGCCCGATAGAGATGATATCCATCCGCATGTATTAATGGAGACGCTGATGGCTTGGAATGAGCCTGGTAACAACGGCAAAGACCGTGACCCTTGGGGGAATAACGGCAAGAATCAGGGACCCCCTGATCTGGATGAAATGCTGCGCAAAGTGAGCCGCCGTTTCGGTGGCTTGTTTGGTGGCGGCAAATCTGGCGGCGATGTAGGTCGCTTTGGTATCTCCATCGCGCTGGTTGTGGCTGTGGTGGTGTGGGTCGTCAGCGGCTTCTACACCATTCGTGAAGCGGAACGTGGTGCAGTGCTGCGGTTTGGCAAGTTTTCCCATATTGTCGAGCCGGGTCTGCGCTGGAATCCCACCTTTATCGACAAGGTGATCCCGGTGGATGTCGAGTCCGTGCGCTCGCTGCCTGCTTCCGGTTTCATGCTGACTCAGGATGAAAACGTGGTGCGGGTCGAGATGGACGTGCAGTACCGTGTCGTCAACCCCGAGCAGTATCTGTTTAGCGTAACGAATGCTGACGAGAGCCTGAGTCAGGCCACCGACAGTGCCCTGCGTTATGTTGTGGGCCACACCAAGATGGACGACGTGCTGACCACCGGTCGTGAGAAGGTGCGTCAGGAGACCTGGCAGGTGATTGATGGCATCATCGAGCCTTACCAGATGGGTCTGCAGATCGTCGACGTCAACTTCTTGCCGGCTCGTCCGCCGGAAGAGGTGAAGGATGCGTTTGATGACGCCATTGCCGCTCAGGAAGATGAGCAACGCTTCATCCGCGAGGCTGAAGCCTATGCCCGTGAAGTCGAGCCGAAGGCCCGTGGTCAGGTCAAGCGTCTGGAGCAGGAGGCGGAAGCCTACAAGTCCCAGATTGTGCTGAAAGCCCAGGGTGAAGTGGCCCGCTTCAACGAGCTGCTGCCCCAGTATCAAGCTGCGCCCGATCTGACACGCAATCGTATCTACCTGGAGACCATGGAAGAGCTCTATCAGCAGGCCAATAAAGTGGTGGTCGACATGCCGGCTGGCAACAACAGCATGATCTATCTGCCGCTCGACAAGTTGGCTGGCAAGCAGGCGAGCGTCCAGCAGGGGCGTCCAGCTGCTGCGCCGACCATCGAGTCCACGCCAGCTTCCAACGAGGGCGCCAACTCCACTCCGACGCCGCTGCGTAGCGGTGACCGCTTCAGCTCAGGGAGAAACTGATAGATGAAAAAGCTAGCTATTGGTGTAATCGCTGTCGCGGCCATGGTCTGCTTCTCCTCTGTCTTTATCGTTGATGAAGGCCAGAAGGGGATTGTGGTGCAGTTCGGCAAGGTGAAGCGGGTTGACTCCGGTGAACCCCGCCTCTATGAACCGGGCCTGCACTTCAAGGTGCCGCTCATCGACCAGGTTCGCAAAATGGATGCACGCATCCAGACCATCGACAGCCAGGCTGACCGTTTTGTCACCTCCGAGAAGAAAGACCTGATCATCGATTCCTATGTGAAATGGAAGATCGAGGACTTCTCCAAGTACTACCTGGCAACCGGTGGTGGCAACAAGTTGCAGGCCGAGGATCTGCTCAAGCGCAAAATCAACAACGGTCTGCGCTCCGAGATCGGTAATCGTACCATCAAGGATATCGTCTCCGGTGAACGCAGTACCGTGATGGAAGATGCTCTGATGAAGATGGCGCGCTCCTCCGAGCTCGGCATCAAGGTGGTGGATGTGCGGATCAAGCAGATCAACCTGCCGGTGGAAGTGTCCAACTCCATTTACCAGCGGATGCGGGCCGAGCGTACTGCCGTGGCCCGTGAGCATCGCTCCCAGGGGCGTGAGCAGGCCGAGATCCTGCGGGCCGATATCGATCGCAAAGTGACCGTGATGATCGCTGATGCAGAGAGTAACGCTCGTCAACTGCGCGGTGAAGGGGATGCGGAAGCCGCCAAAATCTATGCTGACAGCTACAAGAAAGACCCCGAGTTTTTCAGCTTCGTGCGCAGTATGGAGGCCTATCGCAAGAGCTTCGCCGGTGGCAATGACCTGATGGTGCTCAAGCCGGATAGCGAGTTTTTCCGTTACTTCAAGTCTCCTGAAGGCACCAAGCAGTAAGTGTCGGGAGTTGTTTTGCCAGGGGCCTGCTTTGTCAGGCCCTTTTATTTGTCTGCCAAACAAACGGGATCAATGGTTTTTGACGGGAGAGGGGCAGAATGATGACATCCATACTGACGGGGCTGGGTCTGCTGTTGCTGTTTGAAGGGTTGGGGCCGTTGCTGATGCCAAGAGTGTGGAAGCAGATGCTGCGGCTGTTGAGCGAACAACCGGCGGAGCAGCTACGCCGTATCGGCGGCTCGCTGGTGGTGGCTGGCAGCGTGATCCTCTGGATGGTGAGTCGCTGAGTCTGGCGAAATGCACTGTTCAGCAGATAGCAGACAATAAAAAAGAGGACGAAGGCCTCTTTTTTCATGCATGTCGTTTACTCAGGCACTGCGCTGCACCGCCATGTGGGCCAGTGTTTCCAGCGCCTGTTTGTGCGGGGAGTCAGGCAGGATGGCGAGAGCGGCAATGGCCTTGTCCGCCTCTTCCCTTGCGCGCATGCGGGAGTACTCCAGCGCACCGGTGCGGTCGAGAATGGCCAGGATCTGGTCGAGATGCTCCATGCCGTTGCGGTGTTCGATGGCATCACGCACCAGTTGGCGCTCTTCCGCACTACCCACTTCCATGGCGCGCAGCAGCGGCAGGGTCGGTTTGCCTTCGGCCAGATCGTCACCGACGTTCTTGCCCATCTCTTCGCTCTGGGAGCAGTAATCCATCACATCATCGATGATCTGGAAGGCGGTACCCAGATACTTGCCGTAGTCGGTCATGGCCTGCTCGACGGGCTCGGGCTGATGGGTCAGCACGGCGGCGAGACGGGTGGCGGCCTCGAACAGCTTGGCGGTCTTGCAATAGATGACCGTCATGTAGCTCTCTTCTGTGGTATCCGGATCGTTGCAGTTCATCAACTGCAGCACTTCCCCTTCGGCGATGGTGTTGGTTGCATCCGAGAGGATCTCCATCACCCGCAGGTTGGAGAGTTCGGCCATCATCTGGAAGGAGCGGCTATAGAGGTAGTCACCGACCAGCACGCTGGCAGCATTGCCAAACATGGCGTTGGCGGTCTCCCGGCCACGGCGCAGGTCGGATTCGTCGACCACGTCGTCGTGCAGCAGGGTAGAGGTGTGAATGAATTCGATGATGGCGGCCAGTTTCAGGTGATCCTCACCTTCATAGCCCAGCGCACGCGCAGCCATCACGGTCAGCATGGGGCGCATCCGTTTCCCGCCGGCGCTGACAATGTAGAAACCCAGCTGATTGATCAGACTAACGTCGGACTGGAGTCGGGCCAGGATCAGTTCATTGACCGCCGTCATGTCGGCGGCACAGAGCGCACGGATAGTCTGTTGGTCCATAAGTCTCGTAACGTGACAGCAGCAATAACTGCGATTTTAGTAATGGCAGGGATTCTACACGATTTCACAATGGGTTACAGTTAGGCGTTTATCCACGGCGGCAGATATGCGCACAAAATAAACTTTTTGCTAAATTGGCCTTGCCTGAGCAGATCGATTTGCGTAGAATGCCCGCCCATTGTTATAGGTTTTTGCGCATGTCTAGCCTTGAGCAAAAGACATGCCTTTACGGAGTTAATCAAATGTACGCGGTATTCCAAAGCGGCGGAAAACAACACCGTGTGGCCGAAGGTCAAATCGTTCGTCTGGAAAAGCTGAACGTTGAGACTGGCGCTACCATCGACTTCAACGAAGTGCTGATGGTTGCTGCAGGCGACACTTTTAAAGTAGGTGCTCCTTTCGTTGAAGGTGGCAAGGTTGTAGCTGAAGTTGTGGCTCACGGCCGTGGCGAGAAAGTGACTATCGTCAAGTTCCGTCGTCGTAAGCACCACCGTAAGCAAGCGGGCCACCGTCAGTGGTTCACTGAAGTCAAAATCACTGGCATCAGCGCTTAATTAGAGGAGTCCGATAGATGGCACACAAAAAAGCTGGCGGTTCATCCCGCAACGGTCGCGATTCTGAAGCTAAACGCCTGGGCGTGAAGCGTTTCGGCGGCGAAACAGTTCTGGCTGGCAGCATCATCGTTCGTCAGCGCGGTACCAAGTTCCACGCTGGTGAGAACGTTGGTCTGGGCAAGGACCACACCCTGTTCGCTACCGCGAACGGCAAGGTGCAGTTCGAAGTTAAAGGTCCGCTGAATCGTAAGTACGTTAGCATCGTTGCTGAGTAATTACGGACCGCAAGGATCCGAAGCCCCGCCAACAGGCGGGGCTTTTGTTTTTCCGAAATAATGACGAAAAAACGGAACGCAGATGACCCGGGTACCGAGATTGCCCGGAGAGGCAAGATGCGTATCGCCCGCAGGGGTCTGTACCACTATAATTGCGTATCGGTTTTTCGAATTAAGGTGACGGTTACCTATGAAGTTTGTTGATGAAGTCCAGATTCGAGTCGATGCCGGTGACGGTGGTAACGGTTGTGTAAGTTTTCGCCGTGAAAAATATATTCCCAACGGTGGTCCGGATGGTGGTGACGGTGGTGACGGTGGTGACGTCTATCTGGTTGCCGATGAGAACCTCAATACCCTGATCGACTACCGTTTTGAGCGTTTCCATGCTGCCGAGCGTGGCGAGAATGGCCAGAGCGCCAACTGTACCGGTCGTCGTGGCAAGGACAAGATCCTGCGCGTGCCGGTCGGTACCCGTGCAACCGATGACGATACCGGCGAGTTGCTGGGCGACTTGACTCACCACGAGCAGAAGTTGCTGGTTGCCAAGGGCGGTTTCCACGGTTTGGGCAATACCCGCTTCAAGAGTTCGGTCAACCGGGCTCCACGCCAGAAGAGCAACGGCACCCCGGGCGAAGTGCGTACCCTGAAGCTGGAGCTGCTGTTGCTGGCTGACGTCGGTATGCTGGGTCTGCCCAACGCCGGTAAATCTACCTTTATTCGCGCTGTTTCTGCCGCCCGCCCGAAAGTCGCTGATTATCCCTTTACCACCCTGGTGCCGAACCTCGGTGTGGTGCGTGGTGAGAACTCCCGCTCCTTCGTGATCGCCGATATTCCGGGCCTGATTGAGGGGGCAGCCGAAGGCGCAGGTCTTGGTATCCGTTTCCTCAAGCACCTCGAACGCTGCCGCGTGTTGATCCATCTGGTGGATATTTGCCCCATTGATGGCTCCGATCCGGCTGAAAATGCCGTGACCATCGTGCGTGAGCTGGAGAAGTACAGCCCGGAACTGGCTGGCAAGCCGCGCTGGCTGGTGTTCAACAAGATGGATCTGATCCTGGAAGAAGAGGCTCAGGAAGTGATGGATCGCGTGAAAGCCGCCCTCAACCACGAAGGGCCGGTCTACGCCATCACTGCCATCAGCAAGGAAGGGACCAAGAAGGTCTGCTACGACATCCTGGATCTGCTGGATACCATGCCCCGTCAGCTGGAGCAGGATGCCAAAGAGGCGATCGAGAAAGTGGAGTTCAAGTGGGACGACTACCACAAGAACCAGCTGGCTAAAGCCGAAGCGGAAGCGCTTGCCGCCTCCATGGCCTTTGACGAAAGTCTCGACGATGATGATTGGGATGACGAAGATGATGATGGTGTGGAAGTGATCTACGTCCGTGACTGATACCCTTGTCTGTCCATTTCATTGATAACCGGAGCCTGAACAGGCTCCGGTTTTTTTATGCCTGTCGAGTAGTGGCTCATTAGGTATATTTGTGATGCCACTTATTGCCTGCAGTTGATAACTGTTTATACTGCCCATCAAAATTAACAGTAATGAAACAATCGTCTGGCGATGTCGATTGAATCGATATGCGTTTCTGTATCTGATTGTTTTGATGGAAGGTTTACCTGTAAAAATTTTTATGCGCAGATTTATGCCTTATGGGCTTGTTTGTGCATTTTTTTGGAGTATTCTTGCGCCCGTTTTTCCGGTTAATGCATGAATACGCAGGTAGGCCGGGCTATGGAAAAGTAACATTAGGGCAGTCTTATCATGCTGGAAAAGAGTCTTGAAGCATCTGCGGTTAATACCCGCCGTAACTTGTTGATGTTTCTAATACCGTCACTGATCGGTATCTTGCTGTTCATGACGCCGGTCGTCTATGACGGTAACGTCACCATCCCCGTCGCAGTGCTGGCCAAGCTGGTACAGCGCGTTTTTGCCGATTATCTGGTTGCCATGGTCAGTGCGGTGATCACTACCACCATGCTGATGACTATCATCACCTGGTTGTTCAAACCGGCGATTCTGGTGCGTAGACCATTCCTCAACAGCCTGTTCAACGTCTCTCCTTTCTGGGCCTGCGTGCGGGTGGTGGGTGGTATTTTCGTGCTGCTGACCTTCTTCCAGGTGGGACCAGAGGTGCTTTATTCAGGCGCAACCGGCGGCCTGGTGCTCAACGATCTGCTGCCAGTGCTGTTTTCAGTCTTCATTTTTGCCGGCCTGCTGCTGCCGTTGCTGCTCGATTTCGGGCTGCTGGAGTTTGTCGGCACTATGATGACTCGCATCATGCGTCCGGTATTCCGGTTGCCGGGTCGCTCTGCCGTGGACTGCTTTGCCTCCTGGCTGGGGGATGGTAGTGTCGGCATCCTGCTGACCAGCAAGCAGTACGAAGGGAAGTTCTATACCCAGCGGGAAGCGGCCGTTATTGGCACCACCTTCTCCGCCGTCTCCATCACCTTCTGTCTGGTAGTGATCTCCCAGGTGAAGCTGGAACACATGTTCGTTCCCTTCTATCTGACTGTCTGTCTGGCTGGGGTGGTTGCCGCTATCGTGGTGCCACGTCTGCCGCCGCTATCCTGGAAGAAGGATATCTATATCGATGGCGCTCCCCTGTGTCGCAAGCAGGAGGCGGTGCCCCACCAGCACAGTGTGATGAGTTATGGTCTCGAACGTGCATTGACCAAGGCAGAGCAGATGACCGGTCTCGGTGCCGTCGCCCGGGAAGGGGTGAAAAATGCGCTCGACATGCTGTTTGGCGTGTTGCCTGTGGTCATGGCGATCGGTACCTGTGCCCTGATGCTGGCCGAACACACCCCCATCTTCAACTGGCTTGGCGCTCCCTTCGTCCCCTTGCTGGAACTGCTGCAACTGCCGGAGGCGGAAGCCGCATCCAAGACTATCATGGTCGGTTTTGCCGATATGTTTATTCCGGCTGTGCTGGCTTCGACCATCGATAGCGAGATGACCCGCTTCGTCATTGCCGCCATGTCGGTGACCCAGCTGATCTATATGTCCGAAGTGGGGGCCCTGCTGCTGGGCAGCAAGATCCCGGTCAAACTGTGGGAGTTGTTTGTGATCTTCCTGATGCGCACCCTGGTTACCCTGCCGGTGATTGCCGGTGTAGCGCATCTGCTGTTCTAAGGACTACGCCATAGTGAAAAACGGTCAACCTGGGTTGACCGTTTTCTTTTCCGCGGTAATGGGAGAGCATCGCCCTTAGGCTGGCTCAGCCTCTAGTGACGGGACACTGGATAGTCAGGGAGTGGACCGTGTTGGCGATGCGATAGGGCTTGGCCGCCTTGTAGACCTTCTTATCTTCGTCGTAGCTTCCTCCCAGATACTGGGTGCTGTATAGCGTCTGCTGGCGGCGATCTGTCTCCTTGTAGCCCTGTGGGCAGGTCTGGTTGGCTTGCTGAAAGCAGGCCGTCATGCTGCTGCACTCTATGTAGAAGCCGAGCTGGCCCTTATCGGCAAGGCGCACCGGGGTGACGGTGGGGGTGGGGGGAGACAACAGGGAGCAGCCGGAGAGCGTCAGCGCGCCCAGCAGAACGAGATGTTTTGACATAGATAACCTGAACAGTGTGGTGTGACAAAGAGTGAGGGGGAGTCTATTGCTCCCCCTTCGCTATAGGGGCACCGTTATAACCAGCCCGGGGCGTTCAAGCCAGCCCGCAAATGTAAGAAGATATGACCCAGCTAGGCCTGTGCGGCCAGCAGTGCGGTTTCATCCACTTGATCCAGTTGGGCGGTCTCGAGGAAGCGTCTGGCGTAATCGCGCCAGATACCGCTGCTGACAAACAGAACGAACAGATCCGGGTCGATATGCTGTTCACGTACCATGCTCTGCATGATGGCAAGAGCCTGGGAGACCGTCTTGCCAGATTTGTAGGGGCGATCACTGGCGGTCAGAGCCTCGAAAATATCGGCGATAGCCATGATGCGGGCCGGTACGCTCATCTGTGATCCGGTCAGCTGGCGTGGGTAACCCTTGCCATCCATCCGCTCGTGATGGCCGCCGGCAATCTCCGGCACGCAGCGAAGATGACGGGGGAAGGGGAGGTGCTCCAGCATGCGTATGGTCTGGATGATGTGCTCGTTGATCTTGTAGCGCTCCTCCTCGGTGAGGGTTCCCCTGCTGATGGCAAGGTTGTATCTCTCCCCCCGGTTGTAGAGATGGTGCGGTACCTTGACCTTGAAGCCCCAGGGATTGTGCTCGTCGAACCGATCTCCATCCGGACGAGGCACAAGGTGCCAGCACTTGTCGGCCAGCAGTGGCTCGAGGCAGGGCAACTCGGGAGATGGTTCTTTCTGACGCAGCTTGATCTCCTCCCGGCTGATGCCGAGCCGATCGTCCAGGGTGCGCAGCCAGGTGCGGCTGGCGATGGCGTCGAGCCGTTCAATCTTCTCGGGGGCCATCCACTCGCCACCCAGATTGCACTCGGCGATGAAGGCAAACTCCTGATCCAGCTCGGCCCAGCGCGGGGCTGCCTCTTCCCGGCAGGCACTTCTGATCTCTGATGACAAGCGGGCAGCGAGGCACTCGATATAGACATCCCGCTTGAGTACTTCAAAACGGGTGCGGATCTCGTGGATCCGGTCGTAGAGGGTCTCCAGTTTGGTGGCCTTGTCGACCACGAACTCCGGGGTGGTCACCTTGCCACAGTCATGTAGCCAGCTGGCGATATGGATGGCTTCCCACTCCTCCTCGTTGAGAGTGAAATCGGCAAAGGGGCCCTGTCGCTGGGCGCAGGCCGCCTCGGTCAGCATCCGGGTCAGCTCCGGCACCCGCTGGCAGTGACCGCCGGTGTAGGGGCTCTTGGCGTCGATGGCGCCGGCCATCAGCTCGATAAAGGATTCGAGCAGCTGTTTCTGCTCTTCCAGCAAGCGCTGGTTCTCGATGGCGGAGGCGGAAGTGCCCGCCAGCGCTTCGATGAGGCTGATGCGCGATGCCAGCTCCTGTTCGCTGCAGCGTGGCAGGATCAGCAGGAGGTATCCGATCAGCTCCTGACGATGGCCGCAGAGCGGCTCAGCCACCAGCTGGCATGGGTCGGGAAAGGAACCCCAACTGTCCAGGTGTTGCCTCCATGTCGCCTCATCCAGGCTGAGGGAGATGCGCTGGGAAGTGGCCATGCCGGATAGCAATGGTTGTGGCCAGGGAACCTGCCCAAGGGGCAGCTCGGTTTGCTGCCAGCGGGCCTGGACCGGCTGCATCTTTTGCTGTTGGGCCAGGTAGAGGCTCCCCCCTTTTGCCTGTACCGCGGCGATGGTTTCATGCAGGATGCGGCTTAGCAGGGAGTCGAAGCGGTGCTCTGCAGCCAGTGCTCTACCCATGTTCATGAAGTTGCCGAGGGTTTGGCGCATGCCGGACATGGTGCGGGCAAGGTCATCTATCTCCCGGATGGCCGATTCTGGAACCTGCCCCTCGCCAAAGTCGAAACGCTGGATCCGCTCGGCCTCGCGGGTCAGGGCCAGCAGCGGGGTAGCGGTACGGCGGGAGACCATCCAGATCACTGGCAGCAGCAACAACAGGCTGGTCAGCGCCCATGCCATATTGATCAGTGCTTCATTGCGTGCCTGCTGATAGAGCAGATCTGCCGAGGCCAGCAGGGCGATGTAAAAAGGGGTGTCCTTGCCGAGGGGGGAGATATTGACCAGCCACTCTTGTTTTTCCCCTGTGGTCAGGGTCAGCTCCCGGGGAGAACCATCCAGCAGCACAGGCGTCCTCTCTAGCCTAGTTTTCAGCTCGGCCATGACTGGGCTGCCCAGAGCCGTGATCGCTGGCAGCTGGGTTAGCTGATCATAGGCTGGCAGATGTACAGGATCGGCCGCCAGTAGGGTCGCGGAGCGATCGAACAACACTACCTGGCTTTGGAGCGGCAACTGCAGCTCGCCAATCAAGGCCGAGAGCCCTTCGACACTGGCATCCAGCCCGATCACGGCGCGTTGGCTATGGCTGGTGACAGCCAGCGTCATGCCCGGCTCCCTGGTGGTAAAAAAGAGATAGGGGGTGGTGGCGACAATCTTTGATGAACCGCGAGCCAGCCGGTACCAGTCGCGGCTGCGGGGATCGAATCGATAATCCGCCATGGCTCGCCGCCCCAAAAGTTGCAGCTGCTCATCAAAATAGAGGAACTCTCCCCGCCCGCTACTCAGGCTCTGAACCAGCAACTGGCTGCCTTCAGGCACAGCCTGCAACTGGGCCCGGGCCCGTTCCGTGAGTTTTCGTACCAGAAAGAAATCGCCACTCTCATAGCCGATGTAGACGGCACCATAGCTGTCGCGATTGGCCAAGATCTCTGCCAACTGCGGCAGATACTCCAGTCGGCTTGCCAGATCGCTCATGTCGGCCAGTCGGCTGCTGGCTAGCAGGCTGAGGGACATGCGGGCTGGCTGCTCGTTCAATTGCAGAGCGAGGGCCAGCTGTTCCCGGTACTGTTTGAAGTTGTGGCGCTCATGTTCCAGCATCTGGCGAGAGCCCTGCTGGAACTGCAGCAGAATCAGCAGCATGCCCAGCACACTGAACAGCAGGGTAAATAGGGTGGCAATGTGAACATAGAAGGGCTTGCGCCCGGATCTGGCAGTGATCATGGACATTTCCTTGTCACAGTGATGCTTACGGAGACGATCTGTCAGCAGTGTGTCAATACGATAACAGAAATGACAATACTGGCCTGATATCTGTGCTTTTCCATGGTTGCCCACTGCCAGGCAGAGCTTGGCAGGAGATAGTGATTCATTCAGGTATCCCGTGCTACATTGCCTCACTTGTTACTGGTCTGTAAATCCATGGAGTGACTCATGCCTGCCATCCCCTATTCCGTGCTCGATCTGGTGCCTGTTGCCGAAGGTTCCGTACCTGCCGAGTCATTTCGCCGTTCGCGGGATCTAGCCCGCCATGCCGAGGGCTGGGGTTACCAGCGCTACTGGCTGGCCGAACACCACAACATGCCGGGCATTGCCAGTGCCGCCACCTCGGTGCTGATCGGTCATCTGGCCGAAGCCACCACCACTTTGCGGATCGGCGCGGGTGGCATCATGCTGCCGAACCACTCGCCGCTGGTGATTGCCGAGCAGTTTGGCACCTTGGCTTCTCTCTATCCCGACCGCATCGACCTTGGCCTTGGCCGCGCCCCCGGGACCGATCAGCGCACCATGCGGGCGCTGCGGCGTATGCGCAGTGGCGAGGTGGATGATTTTCCGGCCGATGTGCGCGAGCTGATGAGCTACTTTGGCGACGAGATCGGCGCGGTGCAGGCGGTGCCCGGTCAGGGGCTGCATCTGCCCATCTGGCTGCTGGGCTCCAGCCTCTACAGCGCGCAACTTGCAGCGGTGATGGGCTTGCCGTTCGGGTTTGCCTCCCATTTCGCCCCTGCCATGTTGCTGCAAGCGCTGGAGATCTACCGTAGCCAGTATCGCCCCTCCGCTCGCTGGCCCAAGCCCCATGCGGTGGTCTGCATCAACATGATTGCCGCCGACAGCGAGCGGGAGGCCCGCTTCCAGTTCACTACCATGCAGCAGCAGTTCTTGCGCCTCCATCGCGGTGATGCGGGCAAGCTGCCCGCGCCGGTCGTCCAGCTTGGCGATGAGTGGTCTCCCCGTGAGCTGATGGCGATGGAGCAGACCCTGGCCCGCTCGCTAGTGGGCAACCCGGAGCAGGTTCGTCATGGACTCAAGGCGCTGCTGGCGGAAACCCGTGCCGATGAGCTGATGTTCAATGGGCCCATCGTCGATCATCAGGCCCGACTGCGCTCCTTTGAAATTGCCGCCGAGCTGATGCAGAGCCTGTGATTACACATCCGGGCACATCTGCATGTGTGGCATAGCTTGACCTTATATCTCTTTATGTTTATTCAACTAATTGATTTTAAAGAGTTGTCAGGTTGATGTCGGCCATCTGTCGTGTCACCTTTCGCGGCGCAAGCCCTATGCTGGCCCTGTCAATTACCACAAGGAGTTCGAGATGATCGTCAGGAAGTTGAGATTGCAACGGGGTTGGTCTCAGGATCAGTTGGCAACGTTGACTGGTTTGAGTGTCCGCACTATCCAGCGGATCGAGCAGGGGCAGCAACCCGGACTGGAATCTCTCAAGGCCCTGGCCGCTGTCTTTGAGCTCGATGTGGCGCAACTGGACGGCACACGGCAACAGGAGCATGAGATGAGAGGGAGTGACACTATGGGGAAGGATGCATTGCAGGTTTCAGCAGAGGAGCAAGCTGCCATGAAGTATGTGGAGGGGCTCAAGGGCTTCTATCACCATGTCGCCAGCTATCTGCTGGTGATTGGCGGGTTGTTTGTCATCAACTATCTGAGCAACCCGGGGTATATCTGGGCCTGGTGGCCGGCACTGGGGTGGGGATTGGGACTGGCGTCCCATGCCATTCGGATATTCGAGCCTTTCAAACTGTTTGGCCCGGAGTGGGAGCGGCGCCAGATCGAGAAGCGGCTGGGGCGCAAGTTGTAACTTCATTCGCCGGAAAACAGGGCACACAAAATAGTAAGCCCGGCAGATTGCCGGGCTTTGTTATTGGTACGGGTCTTGGCAATCGGTGCAACTGCGACCGCCTGATTGCTGCGTACTCCCTAGCTGGCGTGAACCGGGCAGGAGGTGGCGATCAGAGCATCATCCTCGTAGCGCCACAGGGTGAGGCTGTTGCCCCAGACGCAGCCGGTATCCAGACCCTTGATATCGCTTTTTCCGGTGTTGCCCATCAGGGCTGCCCAGTGGCCGAACACCAGAATGGGGTCATCCACATGGTGTTCACGCTGCTCGAACCAGGGGCGCAGCCCCGGGGTCGACTCCTTGGGCCCCTTCTTGCATTTGAAGTCGAGCCGGCCATCAAAGTAGCAGAAGCGCATCCGGGTGAAGGTGTTGATGATGTAGCGGTAGCGGTCAATCCCGACCAGATCATCTTTCCAGCCATCGGGTTGGTCGCCATACATGTTGTGCAGCAGCCACTGGTACTGATCGCCGCGCAACAGGCTCTCTACCTCGCGGGCACAGTTGCGGGCGGTGCGGGCATCCCACGCCGGGGAGATACCGGCATGCACCATCATGATGGGCAGATCCGGATGCTCCGCCAGCAGCGGGCGGTGGCGCAGCCACTCCAGCAGTTCATCCCGATCCGGCGCATCCATCAGGCTCTGCAGCTTGTCTTTCTTCTTGAGTGGGGCAACGCCATTGGCGACCGCCAGCAGGTGCAGGTCGTGGTTGCCGAGCACGGTGACGGCGTGGTTGCCCAGCCCTTTGACAAAACGCAGGGTATTGAGGGAGTCCGGGCCGCGGGCGACCAGATCGCCGCAGAGCCAGAGCACGTCTTGGTCGGGATCGAACGCGGCAAGATCCAGCAGACGGCGCAAGTCGTCGTAACAGCCCTGGATGTCACCGACAAAACAGTTCGCCATGAAACCTCAGTTGATAATATTGGGGATGGCCAGCGTGAAGGGGGCGATGGGCGCCTCGAACTGCTGACCTGAGCCATCTTGCAGGGTATAGCTCCCTTCCATCACCCCGAGCGGGGTCGCCAGCGGCACGCCGCTCTGGTAGCGGTAGGTTTCCCCTTCGGCAATGACGGGTTGTTCCCCGACCACGCCCGGGCCTGCCACTTCCAGCATCTTGCCATTGGCATCGGTGATGAGCCAGCGCCGGTGCAGCAGTTGCACTGGGCCGGGCCCCAGATTCTCAATCTCGATCAGATAGTGAAACTGGTAAGGGTCTTTGGATCCCGCCACATACACGGGGTATGGGCGGATCTCGATGTGCGGGAGTGCCACAGGATCAGGCCTGTTGCTGATCCGCCAGCCAGTTGGCGATCATGACAAACTGCTCGAGGGAGAGATTCTCCGGGCGCAGGTTGCCATCGATACCAAGCTCGGTCAGCTGGGAGTCGGTGATGAAGTTGGAGAAGCTGTTGCGGATGGTCTTGCGACGCTGGCCAAAGCCCTCGGTACAGACGCGATTCAGACAACGAATGTCTTTTGCGACTATGGTCGGATTCTTGTGCGGGATCAGGCGAACTACGGCAGAGTCCACTTTCGGCGCCGGTTTGAAGGCGCCCGGGCCCACTTCCAGCACCGGCACCACCTGGCAGTAGTACTGGGTCATCACGCTCAGACGGCCATAAGCCTTGCTGCCCGGGCCTGCGGCCAGACGCAACACCACTTCCTTTTGCAGCATGAAGTGCATGTCCTCTACCCGATCGGCGAACTCGCACAGGTGGAAGATGAGCGGGGTGGAGATGTTGTAGGGCAGGTTGCCGAAGATACGCAGCGGCCCCTTGCCTTCACCCATCAGGGTGCCGAAGTCGAAACGCATGGCATCCGCTTCGATGACGGTCAACTTGTCTTTGAGGGTCGGGTGCTCGCGCAGGCGAGCTGCCAGGTCCCGGTCAAGCTCGACCACGGTCATTTTGTCCATCTGGGCGGCGACCGGCTCGGTCAGCGCGGCCAGACCCGGACCGATCTCCACCAGATTCTGACCCGGCTGCGGGTTGATGGCGGCGACGATTTGATCGATCACATACCGATCGTGCAAGAAGTTCTGACCGAAACGCTTACGGGCCGTGTGGCCCATGTGCACCTTACTGCTCATATCTTTTTTTCTCTACCATCTTGATGGCGTGGTTAATCGCGGTGACAAGGCTGCCCGGATCGGCCAGGCCCTTGCCTGCCAGATCCAGCGCGGTGCCGTGATCCACCGAAGTGCGGATGAAGGGAAGCCCCAGGGTGATATTGACCGAACTGCCAAAGCCCTTGTATTTGAGCACTGGCAGCCCCTGGTCGTGGTACATGGCGAGTACCGCATCCGCATCCTTGAGGTATTTCTCCTGGAACAGGGTGTCGGCCGGCAACGGGCCGACCAGATCAATCCCTTCCTGGCGCAGCGTGGCCAGGGCGGGTTCGATCACGTCAATCTCTTCACGTCCAAGATGGCCACCTTCCCCCGCGTGGGGGTTGAGGCCGCAGACGTAAATACGGGGTTTGGCGATGCCAAACTTGGTGGCGAGATCCTCGTTGAGGATCCGGATCACCTTGCCAAGGCGATCCTCGGTGATGGCCATCGCCACATAGGCCAGCGGAATATGGGTGGTTGCCAGAGCGACCCGCAGCCCCTCGGTTGCCAGCATCATCACCACATCGGCGGTGTTGGATTGCTGGGCAAAGAACTCGGTGTGGCCGCTAAACGAGACCCCGGCCTGGTTGATGATCCCCTTGTGCACCGGCCCGGTCACCACGGCGGCAAATTCGCCGCTCATGTTGCCATCACAGGCGCGCTGCAGGGTTGCCAGCACATAGGCGCCATTGCCTTCGTTCAGTTCGCCTGGCACCACGGCGGTACCGAGAGAGACAGAACATACCGTCAGGGTGCCGGCTCGCTGCGGTTGAGCAGGTTGACTGGCATCATAGGGCTCAAGCTCAATGGGCAGACCAAGCAGGGTTGCCCGCTCGCGCAGCAGCGCCGGATCGGCGATCACCACCAACTGGTGGGGCCAATCCTGCTGGGCAATCTGCAGCACTAAGTCCGGGCCGATCCCGGCCGGTTCGCCCGGGGTAACGGCAAGGCGACGGCAGCTCATCAGCTCGCAGATCCTTCGACACGGATGTATGCCTCGTCACGCAGCTCATCCAGCCACGCCTGGGACTCTTCCACGAAGCGACGGTTGTAGATCAGCTGGTAGGCGCGCTGCTCCTGAGCCTTGTCGGTCGCATCCTGGCTGCGGCGATCTTCCACCTGCACGATGTGCCAGCCGTGGCTGGTACGGAACGGGGCACTGATCTGGCCCGGTTGCAGACGGTTGATCATGTCGCGGAACTCGGGGACATAGACGTTGGGATCAGACCAGCCCAGTTCGCCACCCTGCACCGCAGAGCCCGGATCTTCGGAGTACTTCTCCGCCATGCTGGCGAAGCTTGCCTTGCCGCTCTTGATGTCGTGCAGAATGCCATCCAGCATCCCCTTGGCTTTCTCTTCGCTCAGGATGATGGAGGGCTTGATCAGGATATGACGGGCCTTCACCTCGGTCTGCATCACTTGCTGCTGACCCTTGGTGTCGAACACCTTGACGATGTGCAGGCCGGCACCGGAGCGCAGCGGGCCGACGATGTCGCCCTTCTTGGCACCCTGTACCGCTTCCGCCATCAGGGTCGGCATCTCTTGCGGGCTCATCCAGCCCCAGTCGCCCCCTTCCAGCGCCTTGGGACCGTTACTCTCGGCAATGGCCAGTTTGCGGAAGTCGGCACCTTGCTTGAGGGCGGCCAGAATGCGCTCGATCTTGCTCTTGGCGGCATCCAGCTGGGCGGCAGTGGGGTTGTCCGGCAGGGCAATCTGGATATGGCCGACGTGGTATGCGTTCTGCTGTTGACCCTGTTTCTTCAGGATCTCCACCACCTGCTTCACCTCCTGCTCGGAGATGTTGATACGGCGGCGCACCTGATTGCGGCGCACCTCGTTCATCAGGATCTCGCGGCGAACCTCTTCCCGATACTGGGCATAGGTCATCCCTTCACGGGCGATCTGGGCCCGCAGCTGATCCAGGGTCATCTTGTTGTCGGCAGCGATGCCCTGAATAGCCTGTTCCAGCTGGGTGTCGCTGATCTTCAGCCCCTGGCGCTCCGCCAGTTGCAGCTGCAGGCTCTCCTGGATCAGCCGATCCAGCGCCTGTTTGCGCAGGGTGGCGTCGTCAGGCAGGGACTGGCCGCTCTCCTGAGCGGAGAGTTTTACCTTGTTGACCAGTGCGTCCTGTTGGCTGGACAGCACCACGTCCTTGTTGACCACGGCCAGCACCTTGTCCATCAGCTCGGGCGCAGCCAGTGCGGCCTGGCTCATGGCACCGAACATTCCCGCGGTCAGCAGGGCAATCAGGGTCTTTTTCATATCCATCTCTCAAGGCTGGGCCAGCATCATTGCTGGCCTTTCAGATTAAACGGGCGAACATAGGGCAACAGCTCGGTATCCAGGGTGACGCTGCGGCCACCGGTACCCACGCTGCCAAGTCCCTTCATTTCAAACTGCAGACCAATGACTTTTTCCGAAGTGGGCTTCAGGGTGACGTTGTCCGGCTGATTGTGCCACTCCAGGCTCATGTTGATGCTCCAGCAGCAGGAGTCGTATTTGACACCGATCTTGCGGTCAATGTTCACATCCTGCTTGATGTCACGGTAGTAACCGCCATACATCTGCCACTGATCGGCGATCGGCGCCATCATCACCAGACCTGCCTGGCTCAGATCTTCTGCCAGCGCCGTGTTGGTCGGATAGCGATAGTCCAGGTTGCCATCCTTGATGTAGCGGTAGTTGACCTGAGTAGTCAGCTTGCCGGTCCGGTACTCGACTGCACCGTTGCCAGCCGTAAATTCACCCTCGGAGGTATCGTACTGGGTCCCCGCGTGGGCAAACCACTCATCGGTGATCCGGGCATCCCCCTCGAACGAGAGCAGGGAGCGGGCGTTGGTGCTTTCCGGATTTGAAGGGTAGAGGCGCACCTTGGGTGGTGTCATTTCGAAGGCCTGGGCCACCGCAAGACGCAACCGTTCATCACCCACATTGTCATAGACCCGGCTGGTCAGGCCAACGGTGACCCGATTGGCATCGCTGATGCGGTCGAGACCGGCAAAGCGGCGGTCACTGAACAGGCTGTAGTAGTCCTGACGGGTGGTGGTGGAGTCGTAGATCCCGATCTCGTCCTGATTTTTGTAAGGGATATAGAGGTACTGGAACTCGGGTTCCAGGGTCTGGGTGCCCTTGCCATCATACCAGTCGAGCGGCCGATCGAAGTTGACGCCCCCCTTGAGGCGGAAGGAGGGCAGAGTACGGGTAATGGTGCCCTCTTTCAGGGTCAGCTGTTTGCTGTCTGCATCGGTGAAGCGGCTGCGGTCCTGGCTAACCAGATTATCGGGTACCTCCTGGTTGTAGGAGGTAAACATCAGCTTGTACTGACTGGTCAGGTAGTAACCCGGTGCATCCACCAAGGGCACGGTCAGGGTTGGCGCCAGATGCAGGCGGGTGGCGGTATAGCGCTCACCTGCTTGCAGAGTAGCGGCACTGCCACTGTCATAGCCAAACTTGGTCAGTTCACTGTTCCAGGCCAGATCGAACCACTTGCCTTGCTGATAGTAGTTGTAGTCGATACGCGGCAGCATCTCGTGGGGCAGCAACGCATATGGGCTCAGGATCTGGTAGCGGCGCACCTCGGAGGTGAGGTTCCAGTTGTGCTGGTAGTAGCCGGCGGTAAAGGATTGCTGCAACTGACTGTCGACCTGAGTGCCTACTTGCGGGCTGAAGTCGTTGAAGTAGTTGTAGTCCTTGTCGCGCACCTGGGTGTAGTCGATACCAAAACGCAGGCTGCCATCCATCAGGGTGGAGCCGTGTCGGACGTTCATCAGGTAGCGATGGCCATCGGACAGGCCAGCCAGACTCGGGTTGCTCGGGCTGTACTGCTTGTCATCCGCCAGATTTTCAAAATAGAGGGTGCCGGTGTGGGCGGGGTCCGGCATGTAGCGGAACTCCACCTGTTCCATCAGGCCGCGTTTGTCCATAAAACGGGAGGTGATGGTGGCATCATAGTTGGGGGCAATGTTCCAGTAGAAGGGCTGGGTGATATCCATGCCGTTGCTGGAGCTCTGCTTGTAACCCGGGTAGAGCAGACCGGTCTTCCGCTCATCCTTGATGGGGAAGTTGATATAGGGGAAGTAGAACACCGGATAGTCGTAAAGCCAGAGACTGGCGTTCCAGGCTTCGCCAAACACCTCTTTCTGGTCGATGTCGATGCTGCCCGCCTTGAGGGTCCACACTTCCTGACCGGGGGGGCAGGTGGTGTACTGGGCCCCCTCCATGGTGATGTTCTGGTTGTTGTTGGTCATCACTACGCGCTTGGCAAAGCCGCGCACCGGTGAGCCATGCACCTGATACTTGCCCTCCTCCAGTTCGGAGTTCTTGGTATCCAGGTTGGATTTGAGGGTCTTGTCGCTGGTGACGGTCACCTGACCGTCGTTGTAATAGATGTTGCCGATGGCGATGACATCCCGGCTCTTCTGGTCGAGCTGGGCATAGTCGGAGTCAAACTTGCGAACACCCTGACGAACCTTGACGTCACCTTCATAGACGGCGGTGCCGCCCTGTTTGGCCTCGAGACGGTCAGCATCAACCTCGACCGGCTGTGCGTTGGCATCCTGATCCGATGCAGGCTTCTCTATCTTGGGAACATAGTCATAGCAGAGACTATCGAGAATGCCGGTGGCTGGCGGCGCTTCGAACGGGGCCGCCTGCACCATCATAGGGGTGAGTGCGGGGGCCAGGCTGATAGTCAGGGCGATGGGATAGCGGTACCCCAGTGTCCATTTTGTCATGTGAAAGACTCGTGCAATCCGTGATAGATACGGTTGATCCAAGGCATGCATTTTACGACAGGTTTCATCGAGTTGACATTGCATGTCATTGCTTTATGTTAGCCGGCAATGATAAAGCATTATTGCGGCCAGGGCTAACAGCCAAGTGCTGCTTTCCACCTTGGTCTTCTACTTATGCACGATCGCGATTCCCTGCTATTGCAGTGGGCACGCCGTATTTCCGGTGATGCCAATCTTCAGTTGACCCTTATTTCCGGTGATGCCAGCTTCCGCCGCTACTATCGTGGTGGTGGTCTGGTGTGGGTGGATGCCAATCCGAAAACCGAAAAAAATCATGAATTTGTTCGTAACGCGGCGGCCTTGCAGGCGCGTCAGCTGTTGGCGCCAGAGGTGAAGGCGGTGGACTACGAACAGGGGCTGCTGGCGGTCAGTGACCTGGGCGATACCCAGCTGATCAGCTGCCTGAACGAACACAATGTGCTGGCCTGGTATGGCAAGGCGATTGATTTGCTGCCCCGCCTGGGGGCGGTTGAACTGGCGCTTGAACCCTTCGATGCGGCTTTTATGGCGCGGGAGAACAGCATTTTCCCCGAGTGGCTGCTGGGCCAGCATCTGCAGCTGACCCTGAGCCATGAAGAGCAGCAACTGCTGGACGAGACCTTCGCTTGCCTCACTGCCTGCAATCTGGCCCAGCCGCAGGGGGTGATGCATAGAGATTTCCACAGTCGCAACCTGATGGTGTGTGGCGGAGACACTCCTGATAGCAGCGAACTCGCCATCATCGATTTTCAGGATATGGTCATCGGCCCGCTCACCTATGATCTGGTTTCCCTGCTGAAAGATTGCTACGTACGCTGGCCGGACGCGGTGATCGAGCAGGGGATGCAACACGGTTTTGCCACTCTGCAGCAGGCGGGACTGCTTGGCGAGCTCGATTATGCCAGTTTCCGTCGTGATGCTGACCTGACCGGCATGCAGCGCCACCTCAAAGCTGCCGGAATCTTTACCCGGCTCTATCATCGCGACGGCAAGTCCGGCTATCTCAAGGATATTCCCCGTACCCTCGGCTATGTGGTGGATGTCTGTCGCACTCACGGTAGCGCCTATCCGGTATTGGCCCGTTTTGGTCAGTGGCTGGAGCAGGTGGTGTTGCCGGGGATCGCCAATGCTGGAGTTAAATCATGAAGGCGATGATCCTGGCCGCTGGCCGTGGCGAGCGGATGCGCCCGCTGACTGACCTGCTGCCCAAGCCGCTGCTGGCGGTGGGGGGCAAGCCGCTCATCGTTCATCACATCGAAAAACTCAAAGCCGCCGGCGTGACCGAGTTGGTCATCAACCACGCTTGGCTCGGCCACAAGCTGGTCGAGAGCCTTGGTGATGGCCGTGCGCTTGGCGTGACCATCCACTGGTCAGCCGAGGAGAGCGCACTGGAGACCGCGGGCGGCATCGTGCAGGCGCTGCCACTACTGGGCGCAGAACCTTTTCTGGTGATCAACGGCGATACCTGGCTCGATCTCGATTATCACACTCTGGTCAGCCAGCCCCTGGGCGAGGATCTGGCCCACCTTTGGCTGGTGCCCAATCCGCCCCAGCACCCGAGCGGGGACTTTGCCCTGCAAGAAGGGCGAGTCATGGATACGCCAGCGTTTACCTTCAGCGGGGTCGGACTATATGATCCGGCGGCCTTTGCCGGTCTCGCGGGCGGTGCCCGCAAGCTGGCGCCCCTGCTCCGTGACTGGATGGCGCAAGGGCGGGTGGGCGGCAGCCTGCTCGCTGGCGAGTGGCGTGATATCGGCACGGTCGATCGACTGCGCGAGCTGGATGACCAGCTCCAGGCCCGCACTCATTAACTTCAAGAGGTCTTGAACCATGCGTATTTGGGGTAAGGTGCTGGGCGCCTTCTTCGGTTTTCTGCTCGGCAATATCATCGGCGCCCTGATTGGCCTCTGGATCGGCCACCGTTTCGACCGTGGCATGGGGCTGCAGGGGGCGTTTCGTCGCGGTCCGAGTCAGGAGCAGCAAGCCGTCTTCTTCCATGCCACTTTCTCGGTGATGGGTCACATCGCCAAGTCCAGCGGCCAGGTGACCGAACAGGAGATCCGGGTTGCCTCCAACCTGATGGATCGGATGCGGCTGGCGGGCGAACAGCGTGCCCGGGCGCAGGAGTCGTTTCGTCTCGGTAAGGAGGCCGACTTCCCGCTGCGCGAGACCCTGGCCGAGTTCCGCCGTGCCAGTCTGGGGCAGCGCGATATCCTGCGCTTCTTCCTTGAAGTGCAGTTGCAGGCGGCCTTTGCCGACGGGCGGGTGGAGGAAGGCGAGCGCGCCATTCTTCATACCATTGCCGACGAGCTGGGCTTCAGCCGCATCGAGCTGGCCCGCATTCTGGCGATGGCCGAAGCGCAGATGAACTTCTTCAATCAGGCTCATGGCCAGTATCAGGGGGGCCATTCCGGTGGCCAGCAGTATCGGCAGGCGGCACCCTCGGCGGATCGCCTCAAGAATGCCTACCAGCTGCTGGGGGTGAGCGAGAGCGACAGCGATCAGGATATCAAGCGCGCCTACCGCAAGGAGATGAGCAAGCATCACCCGGACAAGCTGGCCGCCAAAGGGCTGCCGCCTGAGATGATGGAGATGGCCAAGGAGAAGACCCAGGAGATCCAGCAAGCCTGGGAGTGGATCCGCGAGGCCCGCGGCATCCGGTAAGTGCCAACGTCGGATTGGAACAGACAATAAAAAGCCCCGCAGCAGTGCGGGGCTTTGTTTTGCCGTGTGGCGTAGGCTGGATTATTTGGCCGGAATCGCTTCCAGTACGTGCACCAGCAGTTGCCAGAAACGTTCGACCGCCGGGATATGTACCTTCTCGTCAGGGGAGTGGGCACCGCGGATGGTCGGGCCGAAGGAGACCATGTCCCACTCCGGGTAGGCGCTCTTGAACAGACCGCACTCGAGACCGGCGTGGATCACCATCACGTTGGGCATGGTGCCGAACAGGGTCTGGTAGCTATTGCGTACCAGCGCCATGATGGGGGAGTCCACGTTCGGCGCCCAACCCGGGTAGGCACCGGTGAATTCGCAGCTGGCGCCTGCCAAGGTGAACAGGGAGCGGGTCATCTGCTCGATGCTCTCGCGGCCGGAGTCAATCAGGGAGCGGATCAGGCACTGGACGTACACTTCGCCATCCTGAGTCTTGATGACCCCCAGGTTGGTAGAGGTTTCGGTCACGCCGGGCATGGCATCGCTCATGCGCATCACGCCGTTCGGGCAGGCCATCAGGGCATCCAGCAGGCGCTGCTGCAGGGAGACGCTCATCAACTTGGCCGGTTTGGCGGCGTTGTTGACCAGCACGGTCAGGTTCGGCTCGGTGGCGGCCAGTTCGGTCTGGTAGATCCCGGTGTAGCGGTCAACCAGCGCCTTGAACTCGTTTACGCTGGCAGCAGGCACCAGCAGGGTGGCACGGGCTTCGCGCGGGATGGCGTTGCGCAGGGTGCCGCCGTGGATCTCGGCCAGACGAACACCCAGCGGCTCTGCTGCTTTGAGCAGGCGAACCAGCAGCTTGTTGGCGTTGCCACGACCGCGATGGATATCGCAACCTGAGTGACCGCCACGCAGCCCTTTCACGGCCAGCTCGAACGCTTCGCCTTCGCTGGCGTCAACCAGCTCGAGCGGGAAGCGGATATTGGCATCCACACCGCCAGCGCAGCCCATATAGACTTCGCCATCCTCTTCGGAGTCGGTGTTGAGCAGAATTTCGCCCTCCAGCCAGCCCGCTTCCAGACCGAATGCGCCGGTCATGCCGGTCTCTTCGTCTGTGGTCAGCAGCACTTCTAGCGGACCGTGCTTGATGGTCTTGTCAGCCAGCACAGCCAGGCAACCGGCCATACCGATGCCGTTGTCGGCACCCAGGGTGGTGCCACGGGCAGTGACCCACTCGCCATCTATATAGGCATCGATGGGATCGGTCGCGAAGTCGTGTTTGGTGTCGGCGTTGGCCTGCGGCACCATGTCGATGTGGGCCTGCAGTACCACGGCTTTGCGGTTTTCCATCCCCGGGGTGGCCGGTTTCTTGATGATGATGTTGCCGACCTTGTCCTGCTTGACCGCCAGACCTTCCCCTTGAGCCCATTGGATGATCCAGGCGCTCAGTTTGGCTTCATGTTTGGAAGGGTGGGGGATGGAGCATATCTGTTCGAAGAAATGCCAAATCAGTTTGGGAGAGAGAGAGCTAAGCTGTGCCACGTCGGGACTCCTTACCAGCACGGAATTAACAGGGCCCCATCAGCGGGCCGGGGAAGAGGATAACGATAATACAGTCAATCACACAAAAATGTGAGCAATCAGCGCAAATCGCAGGCAGCTTGTGCTGGCTGATGGCAACCAGGCAGTACGATCGTCAGGTTCGGACGACGCTGACCGATAGAAAAGAAAATATGTGACCGATCTCACAAAAATATTGAATTTAACGCACCGACTGGTAAATTAGCTCCCGTGGTTCGCCACCCGTCAGGATGACGATGAAAGCCTCCAGGGAACCGAAGCAAAGCAAGTGCGCCTCCATGGAACCGAGTGTTCGTTCAAGGATTTGAGCCCGCATAAAGGTACGTAACTTGTTAAGCAATCAGGAGTTTCAATATGCCAGGCAGCAACTCAACCTATTGGTTTGCCCCCTCTTTGTATACCCAGGGTTTCAGCTACCCTAACCCCTTCGTCACTCGTCGCTAAGACGAGCTGCCCAACCAGGCAGAGGCGAGAAAGCAGCAGGTGCGTGAGGTTAAACCTCCCCCTGCTATTTTTTTATCTGCGATTTGCCGCACAGCCCATTAGGACTCGGCAGCAGGGACGGCAGGTTAGTCGTTTGGAGCTCGAGATGTGCCGAATGGAGAGGGTGATGCCGATTTTTCCTGTTTTTGGCATACGTTTGCCAGGCATTTTCTCTGCAAACGGTGCTATCATATCGGCCCAACAGCCTGTCCGCGGTTTGGACACATCATCTAACCGATCGCCGGATAAGCCCATCTTGCTTCCATTGTTATCAGATTTGCTGCCGAGGCTTAGCCCTGAGGCAGCCGAAGTGCAATCTGAATTCAGTCGGGCAAGGGCCGCCATTTACTGGCATCCGCAGGGATAATTGCGGGTGTTGTTATTTTAAGTGATTGTTTTTAAATAACTATTCGAGATCGATAACATGCCGAAAAAGTTCTATGTGTCGTGGGACAACCTGCAACGTGAAGCTCGCCGTCTGGCCCGTCGTCAGCTGCCTGTCAGCCAGTGGAAAGGTATCATCGCGGTCAGCCGTGGTGGTCTGGTGCCCGCAGCCCTGATGGCCCGTGAACTTGGCATTCGTAATGTGGAAACCCTCTGCATCTCCAGCTATGACCATGACAGCCAGCGCGAGCTGGTGGTCGTGAAGGCTGCCACCACCGCCGGTGACGGCGAAGGCTGGCTGGTGGTGGAAGATCTGGTGGACACCGGCACTACCGCCAAGGCGATCCGCGAGCTCTACCCGAAAGCCAAGTTCATCGCGATTTTCGCCAAGCCGATGGGCGAAGCGCTGCTGGACGATTTCGAAGTGGCGATCCCGCAGGATACCTGGATCGAACAGCCGTGGGATATGGCACTGGAGTTCGCCACACCGATCTGCGACGAAAAGTAACGGGAGCGGGATGTGACGCTCGCTGCGTCCATTGGTCGCAACCGGCAATAATGGTTTCACAGGGCTCCAATTTGGAGCCCTGTTTTTTTGTGTATCAATCTGTTGCAGGGTGGCTGATGGGCAGTAAAAGTGGTTAAGATGAGCTATTGCCTGATATGAATGGGACACTATCTTGGACTTGAACGAAGACCTAAACCTGACCGAACAGCTCTTTACCCGCGTCAAGAAGGTATTGGAAACATCCGAGATCTCCAACTCCAGTGCGGCTGATCTGGCGCAAGCCGAGTCAGACGAGATGTTTATCGACGGATCCATGTCAAAGAGCTGGTATCGCTTGCTGCGCCGCCCCTCCTGGACCTGGCAGGGGGCAGACCCCATCGAAGTGGAGCAGACCCTGGCCCGCATCGCCATGGCGACCGGCGAGCGCACCCATGACTGCTATCTCGATACCATCAAGGGCTATGTGCCTGGCAACTGGATCTACGAGTGGAGCCAGGTGGCTGGCAACTATTTCAAGCAGGGCCGCGAACTGCGCGAGAAGGGAGATCCTTCTGGCGCCTTGAAACAGCTGCTCAAGGCGGTGCGCTACTACTCCATCGCCAGCTATCCCCATCTCAAGGATGACGAGCTGGCGGATCAAGCCCAGCTGCTTGGCAACATGGCCTATCGCGAGGCAGGTCGCCTGTTCAAGGTACCGCTCAAAGAGATCCAGGTGCCTTTTCGCGGCAAGCATATTCAGGGTTATCTCCACCTGCCGACGACCGAAAAACCGGTACCGCTGGTGATCATCAGCGGCGGGATCGACTCCCTGCAGCTCGATTTCCTCAACTTCTATCTCAAACGGCTCGAGCCCAACGGTATTGGCATGCTCTCCCTCGATATGCCCGGGGTCGGCTATGCCGAGCATTGGCCGCTGGTGCAGGATACCAGCCGTCTCCATCAGGCGGTGCTCCATTACCTTTCCGAAGTGGCCTGGGTCGATCATCAGCGTATCGCCATGGTGGGGATGCGTCTGGCAGGCAATATCGCAGCCAGACTGGCCTTTATCGAACCCTTTAAGCTGCGCACCGTGGTTTGTGTCGGCGCCGGTGTCAATCAGGTGTTTACCAATCAGGAGCTGTTTGCCAAGTGTCCGCGCATGATGCGGGATAGTCTGGCCAACCGGTTGGGGGCGGATGCGGCGCAGTGGGACGGCATGCGTACCAAGTGCCAGGTTTTTTCACTTAAAACACAAGGATTACTGGGGACTCGCACCTCTGTGCCGATATTGAGTATTGGACACAAGCGAGATTTTATCTGTCCCGAGCAGGATGTACGGGCATTGGCGGCGGCCAGTCGTAACGGCAAGGCCATCGTATTCGACAAACAGCCTTTGCTGGAGGTGTATGACAAGGCACTGGACGAAATCGTCGAGTGGCTGAAACAGCATTTGTGTACCTGATATTGCGCTAAAGAACTGACGCCATCCCGAGGTGGCGCGGCTTGTTTAACAGGGAGGTTAACATGTCTGAAAGAGTGACCTACAAGCGACTGCTGAGGCAGTTTGCTGCCATTGGCCCCTACTTGCGTGAGGATCTCTGCGAAGAGGGGCGTTATCGTTTCGACTGCCTGTCGGTCTGTGTCAGCGCCAAGCCGGCGCCGGACAAACGGGAGTTCTGGGGCTGGTGGCTGGTGCTGGAGCAGGACGATCACCATTTCCGTTACCATTATCAGCTCGGTTTCTACAATGCTGATGGTGAGTGGCTGGACAAGCCGATCCCCAAGAAGCACCAGGTAGAAGTGGAGCGGACCCTCAACCGTTTCTACAAGCTCATCAGCGACAAACTGACGGCACTGGAGTGTCAGTTAGCGCCAGCGGATCAGGTCACCAATGAGTTGACCGTGACCGCCGCTTGATCCCTGATGCCCGGCGAGCAGCATCCCGCTGTTTGCCGGGCCATCAGTCAGCCATCTCCCCTTCCGCCCGCAATCATCCGGGCTTTGCCCCATCTCCTCACCCCGGCGTTAATTGCCTTGCAGGGCACCATGGCCGTGGGTATAAAGATATTCCTTACTTTTTTAGCCTTTATGCTCCCATGGAAAACAGAACCATAGTCGTCAAGTTGGGCACCAGCGTGCTCACAGGGGGGTCTTCCCAGCTCAATCGTGCCCATATGGTCGAGCTGGTCAGACAGTGTGCGGCCTTGCACCGTCACGGCCATCGGGTCGTGGTTGTCACATCAGGAGCTATCGCCGCCGGGCGTGAACATCTGGGTCACCCGCCACTGGCGCCAACCCTTCCCAACAAGCAGATGCTGGCGGCGGTTGGTCAGACCCAGCTTATTCGGGTATGGCAGGATCTGTTCAACCTCTACGGTCTGCATATCGGCCAGATGCTGCTGACCCGCGCCGATCTGGAAGATCGGGAGCGCTACCTCAACGCCCGCGACACCATGCGCACCCTGCTCGATCACCGCATTATTCCGGTCATCAACGAAAACGATGCGGTGGCGACCGCCGAGATCAAGGTCGGCGACAACGACAACCTCTCCGCGCGGGCCGCCATTCTGGCGGATGCGGATCTGCTGATCCTGCTAACCGACCAGAAGGGGCTCTTTACCGCCGATCCGCGCACCAATCCCGATGCCCAGCTTATTGAAGAGGTGCAGACTATCGACGATACCCTGCGCTCGCTGGCGGGTGACAGTGTCAGCGGCCTCGGCACCGGCGGCATGGCTACCAAGCTGCAGGCCGCCGATGTGGCACGCCGCGCTGGTGTCAACGTGGTGATCGCGACCGGCCAGATGCCGGAGGTGATCGGCCGTCTCGCCAAGGGCGAGCGGATTGGCACCCTGTTCCCGGCGCTGGCGTCCCCGCTGGAAGGGCGCAAGAGCTGGATCCTGGCAGGCCCACCCCCTCATGGCGAAGTGCATGTGGATCAGGGGGCTGTCGCCGCCATGAAGGAGAAAGGCTCCAGCCTGCTGCCCAAGGGGATCGTCGCGGTCAAGGGCGACTTTATTCGGGGCGATGTGGTGCGCATTCTTGATCCCAAGGGCGCTGAGCTGGCCCGCGGCATCTGCCGTTACGACCATCTGGAGCTGGAGAAGCTGCGCGGCGTTCACTCGGATCAGATTGAGCAGGTACTGGGCTATGGATATGGTTCAGTAGCCATCCATCGAGACGATATGGTGCTGCTCTAATCAGGGCGGCACGGCATGAACAAAAGGGAACCGAGATGAGTCTGGAGAAAATGGGGCAGGCGGCCCGTGAAGCTGCCTATCAGCTGGCTACCATCAGCACGGCGCAGAAGAACCGGGCGCTGGCCGCCATCGCCGACGAGCTGGAGGCGCGCTGTGAGCAGATCCTCGTAGCCAACGCGAAAGATATTGCCGCCGGTCGTGAGGCAGGCTTGTCAGAAGCCATGCTGGATCGCCTGCTGCTAAATCCAGCCCGGTTGGCCGGGATTGTGGCGGATGTGCGCAAGGTAATTACGCTGGACGATCCGGTCGGCGCCGAAATGGATAGCCGGGTGCTGGAAAATGGCCTGCGGCTCTCCCGTCGTCGGGTGCCCATCGGGGTTATCGGCGTCATCTACGAGGCGCGCCCCAACGTCACCATCGACATCGCCAGCCTCTGCCTCAAGACCGGCAACGCCAGCATCCTGCGTGGTGGGCGCGAGACCTTCCACTCCAATCTGGAGCTAGTGCGGGTGATCCAGCATGCCTTGGCGGCCTCCGGTCTGCCCGAGGCGGCGGTGCAGTACATCGACAACCAGGATCGGGCGCTGGTCGGCGAGTTGCTGCGTCTCGACCGCTATGTGGACATGATCATCCCCCGTGGCGGTGCCGGCCTGCACAAGATGTGCAAGGAGAACAGCTCCATCCCGGTCATCATCGGCGGGTTCGGTATCAGCCATATTTTCGTCGACGAGAGTGCCGATCTGGTGCGCTCTCTGGCTGTTATCGACAACGCCAAGGTGCAACGCCCCTCCGCCTGTAATGCCCTCGATACTCTGCTGGTACACGAGAAAGTCGCTTCGGCTTTCCTGCCGCAGCTGGTGACGCTGATGAACGAGCGCAAGGTGACGCTGGTGGCCGCGCCCAACGCCATGACGCAGTTGGCGGGTGCCGACAACCTGTGCGAGGCGGGGCCGGAGGATTTCGATACCGAGTGGCTCGGGCTGACCCTAGGGGTTAAGTTGGTGGCGGATGTGAACGAGGCACTGGCCCATATGCGCGAGCACAACGCCGGTCACTCCGATGCCATCCTGACCAACGATCTGGCCAACGCCGAGCGTTTTGTCAATGGCGCCGGTTCGGCGGCTGTCTATGTCAACGCCTCCACCCGTTTCACCGATGGTGGCCAGTTTGGTTTGGGGGCCGAGGTGGCGGTCTCGACCCAGATGCTGCATGCCCGTGGCCCCATGGGGCTGACCGAGCTCACCAGCTACAAGTGGGTAGGGCAGGCCGATTACCTCAGCCGCGCCTGATAACAGGCTTTTGCAAAAACAAAAATGCCGACCCCAGGGTCGGCATTTTATTTGGTGGATATCGTGAAGATATCAGGCGCTCGGGTTATTCCCCGTGATAGAGCGCCTTGTCACCTTGCTTGAGCACATAACCCTTCCAGATAAAGAGGGTGTAGCCGCTGCCCTGCCACGACCAGTTGCCCTCCGCACCTTGACGGGTCAGCAGGTGCTGCTCGCCGCTTGGCAGATGCAGTTCGGCCTGCGTCTGGTCGGTGTTGAACAGCACGAAGGCGCTGCTGGTCTGGCTGGCATCGGTCGGATTGAGCCGTACACCCTCTTCAAACAGGCGCACACATTTGCCAGCCAGCGCTGACCACTGATAGCCCGCACTGCCGATACAGCCGTGGCTGTCGCGATCGCCGCCCACCAGATGTTGTTCCGGTGTACTGCATGCCGCCAGTAGCAGAGAGGCGGCCATCAGGGTCAAGGTGCGCATGGTTACTCCTGCAGATCCCGTTCGATGACGATGTTGGAGAATCCCAGCTCTTTGAAGTAGTTCTCCTGGTAATCCTTCACGCTTTTCTTGTCGCGGCGACAAACCTGAGCCAGCTGGGCCTCCATGGCGTGAAAACTGGTGAGATCCAGCCCTTCGGCAGCAGCGATGGCGTCGTAGATGCTGCGGAACTTGTCGTTCGCGTAGCCGATCTCTTTGGCCTGTTTTTTATAGGTGTACGTAATCTTAAAGGCCATCTTGCCCTTCCTTCTTCGATTTGGCTTGCTTGCGCTGGACGTAGAGGTAGAGGCTTTCGACCTTCTCCCGAGCCCAGGGGGTCTTGCGCAAGAACTTCAGGCTGGACTTGATGCTGGGATTATCGGTGAAGCAGCGGATATTGATCTGCTGCCCCAGCTCTTCCCAGCCGTAGTGTTCGACCAGCGCGGTGACGATGGCTTCCAGCGTCAGCCCGTGCAGCGGGTTGTTCTTCTGCGAGGCGTTCGGTTGCTCGCTCATGCCTGCTCCGCCAGCTTGGCAAAGGGCTGACCCATGCGGGTGGTGACACCGTTAGCCAAGTGAGGTTCGAAACCGGCCAGCATGCCCGGGCCAAACAGGCAGACGACAGTACTGCCCAGCTTGAACAGCCCCATCTCGGCACCTTTTTGCAATGTAATGGCCTCGTCGCCGGTATAGTCCCAGCGCACCACCTTCTTCTCTTTGGTCGGCGCAATGTTGCCGGCCCAGATGGTCTCGATGCTGGCCACGATAGTGGCACCGACCAGTACCAGCGCCATGGGGCCGTGCGGGGTGCGGAAGGTGGCCACCACCCGCTCGTTGCGGGCAAACAGGTTAGGCACGTTCTCGGCGGTGAGCGGGTTGACGGAGAAGAGATCCCCCGGCACGAACACCATGCTCTCCAGCACACCTTCCAGCGGCATGTGGATGCGGTGATAATCCTTGGGCGCCAGATAGATGGTGGCAAAGTCGCCATCCTTGAACGGCGCCACCAGATCCTCATAGCCACCCAGCAGTTCGCGGGCGCTGTAGTCGTGGCCCTTGGCCTGGATGATGCGACCCTGCTGGATCGGACCGAGCTGGCTGACGGTGCCATCCACCGGCAGGGCCAGAGTCATGGCATCTTCTACCACGGGGCGGATACCGGGCTTGAGCTCGCGGGTGAAGAACTCGTTGAAGCTCTTGTAGTGGGCCGGGCTCTCGTGCAGCGCCTCGCTCATGTCGACCTTGTACTGCTTGATAAAGGCCTCGATCACTTTGGTGGTGATGTTACCCGCTTCGGCGGCGGCAAATTTGCCGATCAGACGGGAGAGGGCGTGCTTGGGCAGACAGTATTGACCGGCAATTTTCAGGTTGTCAGTAATGCTCATGTTCATCATCAACGTAGGTTTATTAGGGTCACAGGCGCGCTTGCTGGCGACCGTGACGGGCTTCCTGCATGGTTTCCAGGATGCGGTGATAGTTGTGGAAGCGATCGGCACTGATAGCGCCCGCGTCGACCGCGGCGCGCAGGGCACAGCCGGGATCGTCCTTGTGGGTACAGTCGCGGAACTTGCAGCCACCCAGATAGTCGCGAAACTCGACGAAGCACCAGGTGATGCGGTCGGCTTCCAGATGCCAGAGGGCGAACTCGCGGATCCCGGGGGAGTCGATGAGATCGCCACCGCTCGGGAAGTGGTAGAGTCGCGCCGTGGTGGTGGTGTGCTGGCCGAGCCCCGAGTTTTCGGAGATCTCGCCGGTCAGCACATCCAGCCCCGGCATCAGGGCGTTGGTGAGCGAGGATTTACCCACCCCGGACTGGCCGACGAAGATGCTGATCTTGTCGGTCAGTGCGGCTCTAAGCTCATCCAGCCCTTCGCCGCTCTCGCAGCTCACCAGCAGCACCTCGTAATTGAGTTTGCGGTAGGTTTCGAGCTGGCTTTCGATGCGCGCTCTGGCGGCATCATCGAGCATATCGACCTTGTTCAGCACGATGAGGGGGCGGATCTCCACATCCTCGGCGGCCACCAGATAGCGGTCGACGATGTTGGTGGAGAACTCGGGCATCACCGCCGAGACGATGATGATCTGGTCGATATTGGCTGCGATGGGTTTGACCCCGTCGTAGAAGTCCGGCCGGGTCAGTACCGAGTGGCGCGGATGCACCGCCTCGATGACGCCCGCTGTCGCGGCATTGAGGCCGGGACGCCACACCACCTTGTCGCCGCACACCAGACTGCTGATGCTGCTGCGCCGCAGGTTGCTGCGGTGGATGGTGCCATCGACCGCTTCCACGTCTGCGTGCTGACCGAAACGGCTGATCACCACCCCTTCGATGGCGGGGCCAAACAGGGTGTCATCCACCACTGTGGTGTGATCTTTTTGCAGCCGCCGTTCGCGGTTGGCCTGGACGCGCCTTTGTTGACCCAGATTGAGTTTTGCTTTCTTTGCCACTCGATTCGCCAGTTTATGAACAGATCCAAAGCCAGTATGATACATGCAAATTGGCAAAATTCCGCCATTCCTCCCAATAGAGAGAGCAATCATGACAGTCAGCGCGCAGAACCTGGTATGGATCGACATGGAGATGACGGGTCTCGACCCCGAAGAGAACGTGGTACTGGAGATTGCCACCATCGTCACCGACAAGGATCTGAACGTACTGGCCGAAGGGCCGGTCATCGCCATTCATCAGAGTGATGAAGAGCTGGCCAAGATGGACGACTGGAACGTCAACACCCATACCAAGAGCGGTCTGGTCGCCCGGGTCAAGGCGAGTCAGCACGATGAGGCGAAAGCCATTGCCGAGACCCTCGCGTTCATTCGCCAGTGGGTGCCGGAGCGTACCAGCCCGCTGTGCGGCAACAGCATCGGTCAGGATCGCCGCTTCATGGTCAAGCACATGGCCGAGCTGGAAGCCTTCTTCCACTACCGCAACGTCGACGTCAGCACCATCAAGGAGCTGGTACGCCGCTGGCAGCCGGAGTTGCTGGATCAGTTCAAGAAGAGCGGCACCCACCAGGCGCTGGACGATATCCGCGAATCCATCGCCGAGCTGCAGTTCTATCGCAGCCACGTCTTCAAGATCTGATTCCCCGGCAAGGGGTTGTCATACTCTGGCTGCTAAAATCGACAGTTCGGCCAGCTTTTGAGCGAACGCGCGCAACCAGACAAAAAAGCCCTTGCAATTGGAATGACTGCTCTTATAATTCGGCTCCCGTACAGTAGCGCAAGCAACCAAATGCTGTTCGGCCTGTTTTAAGGTAGTTGCGGGAATAGCTCAGTTGGTAGAGCACGACCTTGCCAAGGTCGGGGTCGCGAGTTCGAGTCTCGTTTCCCGCTC